>NZ_JACBWZ010000494.1 GCF_013870595.1 Streptomyces sp. WELS2
GTCCTCGTCGGCGGCCGTCAGCAGGGTGAGCGGCGCGTCCAGCAGGCGGGCGGGAAGCGCCGGGCGCCGTCGAGGGCGGTGAGCGGTGAGCGGCTGGTGACGATCACCGCACAGCCGGGCCCGGCCGGCAGCAGCGGCCGGACCTGGGCCGCGTTCGCCGCGTCGTCCAGCACCAGCAGGAGGCGGGCGGGGGCGAGCAGCGAGCGGAGCAACGCGGCGGCGGCATCGGGGTGTTCGGGGATGTTGCGGGGGCCCACGCCGAGATCGCGCAGCAGCGCGGCGAGTGCCTGGGCGGCGGTGAGCGGGGTCATGCCGGGGGTGGCGCCGTGCAGATTGACGTAGAGCTGACCGTCGGTGAAGAGCTCCCGCAGCTCATGGGCCACGTGCAGGGCCAGAGCGCTTTTGCCGACCCCGGCCATGCCGCTGATCACCACGACGGCGGGGACGGGGGCGGGCGGGCCGGTCAGCGCCTGGCGCAACTCGCGCCGTACGTCCGTCCGCCCGGTGAAGTGGGCCGGCGGCGCGGGCAGCTGGGCCGGGCGCGGGGTCTGTGGCACGGGCGGGCCGGCGCCGTCCTGAGGGGAACCGGCGGTCGTGGGGTCCGGCTGTGGGGCCGGGGACACGGGGGACGCGTCGGGCCGCCCGGCGGAGACGGGGTCGTCGACGGCGCTCGCGGGGCCGGCGCCCTCGCCGCCGGTACCGCCGAAGCCGGTGCCGTCGTCGGTGCCGACGGCGTCCCCGGTGCGCGGCTCCTCCGCCGGCCGCAGCCCTGACCGGACTTCACCACGCGCCTGCCCGCCCCGGTCGCGCAGCACCTCGACATGCGCCTCGCGGACCGCCGGACCGGGTTCGATACCGAGTTCCTCCACCAGACGGGCGCGCAGATCGCGGTGGACGGCGAGGGCCTCGGCCTGGCGCCCGGTGCGGTGCAGGGCGAGCATCAGCTGACGGTGGTACGCCTCGCGCAGCGGGTGCTCGGCGGCCAGGGCCGTCAGCTCGGGCACGAGGGCGGACAAACGGGCGCCGCCGAGGGCGAGTTCGGCGTCGTACCGCCACTCCAGCAGGAGCAGCCGGGCCTGCTCCAGGCGCTGCACGAAGGCGTAGCCGCCGATGTCGGCGGGGAGTCCGCCGAGCGGGGTGCCGCGCCACAGCGCGAGCGCGTCGGCGCTGGCCCGCAGCACGCCCGGCCAGTCCCGCAGGGCGTGCGCGGCCCGTGTCTCGGCGGCCCGGGCGTCGAAGACGTGCACGTCGAGTTCGCCGTGGTCGACCCGCAGCACATAGCCCGGCGGTACGGCCCGGAGCCGCTCGGGGTCGTCCAGGAGCCGGCGCAGCCGGGTGACGTGGTTGTGCAGGGACGCCCGCGCGGAGACGGGCGGCGCGCCGCCCCACAGCGCGTCCTTCAGCACCTCGACGGAGACGACCCGGCCCGGCTCCAGCAGCAGCGCGGCGAGCAGGGCACGGACCTTGGGGCTGCCGATGGACCGGACGTGCCGCTCGGCGACGTCGGCCCCGGACTCAGCGGCCTTGTCCGCGACACGGCGGGAAGCCAGGGGACCGAGGGCCTGGGGTGAGGCGTCTCCCGAGACCCCGTGGGAGGCTTCGTACGGGACTTCGTACGACAGTCGGTCGTAGAGGACCGGCGGTCCCAGCAGTCCGAAGCGCAGCTCGCACCGCCGCATCACGCCGCTCCACAGCCTTCCCGCGCGGCCGGGCCGACCGCGCTCCGCGGCGGGCGTCTGCCCGCCGATGTCTGGCGGAAACCCGCCCTGTCCACAACGGTTTCCCGCCACTTCCTGCCCACCGAACGGCCTGCGGAACCCCCCTCGTCCGAGGGACTTTTCCCGCTCCCGAAGGGCAAGTTCGAGCCAACCGTTCAGCGGCCCAAGGACGAACCGTTGGCCACATGTTAGCGATCCGTTGGCGAATCCTGATCTGATCATTCCATCGGATCTGGCTCGACGGCGCGCGCGTATGTCGCGTAACTCGGGGGAGTGTCGCCGCAGGCTGGATCCGGGGACGACAAGGGCCCCGGCCGGCGGAGGTGAACGACCGGGGCCCCGTCCCGCCCCTCCCACGAGAACGCGCACGCCGGGCCGGCGCCCATTCGCCCCCGTGTGTCAGCGCCTCCCACCGCACCTGCCACTCCATGACCGTCTCGGCGTGACCACCGTCGGCCCCTGGCGGCCCGCGCCCGCCGTCATCGCCACATCCACTGAACGCCGAAAGACCACCCAGGAACGTTCCCGGGTGGTCTTCGCGATGGAGCCGCTTTCGGGATTCGAACCCGAGACCTACGCATTACGAGTGCGTTGCTCTGGCCATCTGAGCTAAAGCGGCGTGCTGCTCGCACCATGGTGCGGTCGGCAACGTCGGTAAGTCTACACAGTTTCCGGGGGTGCTTCGTACCCACCCCGGAGCAGGGGGTTCCGGGGTGGGTGGGAGGGTCAGGAGCAGCGTTTTCCGGGGGGTGGCGGGGTGCCTTGGAGGAGGTAGGTGTCGATCGCCAGGTCGATGCAGCCGCTGCCCCGCCCGTACGCCGTGTGGCCGTCACCGGCGTACGTCAGCAGGCGGGCCGAGGAGAGCTGGCCGGCCAGGGAGCGGGCCCAGCGATAGGGCGTCGCCGGGTCGCGGACCGTGCCGACCACCACGATCGGTGCCGCGACCCTCGCCTCGATGCGGTGCGGCTCCCCGGTGGCCCGCACCGGCCAGTACGCGCAGTTCAGCGAGGCCCAGGCCAGGCCGGGCCCGAAGACCGGGGACGCCTTCTCGAACGCGGGCAGCGCCTTCTCGACCTCCTCGGGGCCGGAGAACGCCGACGGCAGGTCCAGGCAGTTCACGGCCGCGTTGGCCATCATCAGGTTGCTGTAGTGGCCGTCGGCGTCCCGCTCGTAGTAGGTGTCCGCGAGGGACAGCAGGCCCGCACCGTTGTGCTCCTTGATCGCCGAGGTGAGCGCCTCGCGCAACTGCGCCCAGGTCCCCTCGTCGTACATCGACGCGATCACCCCGGTCGTGGCCAGCGCCTCCCCCAGCCTGCGGCCGTCCGCGTCGCCCGACGGCAACGGGCGGGCGTCCAGCTCGCGGAAGAACGCCCGCAGCCGGTCGCCGACCCGCGCGGGCGTCGTACCCCTGCCGCCGAGCGGGCAGTCGGACCGTCGTACGCAGTCCCGCGCGAACGCCTGGAACGCCGTCTCGAAGCCCGCCGTCTGGTCCAGGTTCAGCCTGCGGGCGTCCAGGGACGGATCCATCGCGCCGTCCAGCACCACCCGCCCGACCCGCTCGGGGAACAGTCCCGCGTACGTCGCCCCGAGGAACGTGCCGTACGACGCCCCGACGTAGTTCAGCCTCCGGTCCCCGAGCACCGACCGCAGGATGTCCATGTCCCGGGCCGCCTCCACCGTGGACACGTGCCGCAGCAGCCGCGCCGAGTGGGCCCCGCAGCTCTCCGCGAACCTCCGGTCCGCCGCGACCAGCGCGTCCCGCTCCCGCTGGTCGTCGGGCGTCATGTCGGTCTGTGCGTACGCGTCCATCTGCCGCCCGTCGAGGCACTTCACGGGCTCGCTGCGGGCGACGCCCCGCGGATCCATCGCCACCATGTCGTAGCGGGCGCGGATCCGCGCCGGGTAGCCGAGGCCCGCGTACTGCTGGAGGTACTCCACCGCCGAGCCGCCCGGGCCACCCGGGTTGACCAGCAACGAGCCCAGCCGCCCGGCCGTGCCCGTGGCCTTCTTGCGGGCGACGGCGAGCCGGACGGTGCCCGCGCCGGGATCGGCGTAGTCCAGCGGGGCCTTCATCGTCGCGCACTCGAATCCGGGGACACCGCACTCCCGCCAGCGCAGCCGCTGGGTGTAGTACGGCGTCAGTGCCGTCGGCGTCGTACGGGGCAGTGCGGCGAGCGCCGCCGCCTGCACCGTTCCGCCGGACGACGCCGCCGGGTTCCCGGGAGAGCAGGCGGACACCAGCAGCGCGGCGGCCGCGAGGAGCGTGGTCGTGAGACGGGCCGTCGCCCGGGGGTGGGTGCCTCGGATCCGGTGGGCGCGGCGGGGACCGCGGGTACGGGGAGCTGGCCTGGTTCGCATCAGGCGAGCGTAACGCTCCGCGACGTGTCGGGTGCGGTGCGTGGACTTTGTGCCTCCTACGGGGGACACGCACGCCACCCGGACCGGCCGGCCCCTCCCCCGACCTCGCGTCCCGAGCGGGTCGGCCCCGCCGCGCCACCGCGTTTCAGCCCGCCCGCAGTGCCATCGTCATCGCCTCCACCGCCAGCAGCGGGGCCACATTGCGGTCCAGGGCCTCACGGCACGCGGAGATCGCCTCGATGCGGCGGAGCGTGGACTCCGGCGTGCTGCCGCGTGCCAGCCGCTCCAGGGCGTCCTCGGCGTCGGCGTTGGCGATCGCCACGCGCGTGCCGAGCTGGAGGGCGAGGACATCGCGGTAGAAGGCGGTGAGGTCACCGAGGGCCACGTCCAGGCTGTCGCGCTGCGTGCGGGTCCTGCGGCGCTTCTGCATGTCCTCCAGGTCCTTCACCACCCCCGCCGTCCCGCGCGGCAGCCGGCCGCCCTGGGCCGCGCCGAGCGCCGCCTTCAGCTCCTCGGTCTCCTTGCCGTCCATCTCCTCGGCGAGCTGCTTGGCGTCCTCCGCCGCCGCGTCGACCAGCTCCTGGGCGGCCTTGAGGCAGGCACCCACCTCGTCCACCTGGTAGTCGTCCGTGGAGTGCACGATCACCGT
>NZ_JACBWZ010000495.1 GCF_013870595.1 Streptomyces sp. WELS2
GCGCTCGGCAAGGGCGTCGACGCCTTCGTGCAGAACTCGCAGACCGCGCGGACACTGGCGAGCCGCACCTTCGCCTGCGCGTCGAGATCGGCGGTCTTCAGCCGCGCCTGCGCCAGGGTCAGTTCCTCCGCGGCCCGGTGGGTGGCCGCCTGCTCGGCGGCCTCCGCCGCCTTGATGTCCTTGACCAGCTTCTCCTGCGCCTCGGCCTCCGCGGCGATGACCACGGCCTGCCGCTGCCGCTCGGCCTCCTCGACCGCGCGCAGCTTCTTGATGGCCTCCTCCTGCTCGGCGACCGTGCGGTCCACCGCGACCCGCTCGCGGATGACCTCGGCGATGTCCCGCCGCTCCGCCTCGACCTCCTTCTCGGCGGCGATCCGCGTCAGCTGGGTCTCCCGCTCCCGGGCGATGGCCTCCAGCAGCCGGTCCTTCTCGATGCGCTCGTTCTCCACGGCGATGACCCGCTCACGGTTCTTCGCCGCGACGGCGACCTCACGGGCCTGGTTCTCCCGCTGCACGCCGAGCTGCTCCTCCGTGCGCAGGAAGGCGGACTGGGCGCGCAGCCGCTCCTCCTCCACCACCCGCGCGGTCTCGGCCTCCTCACGCGCCCGGGAGGTCTCGATCTCCCGCCGCTGCTTGATCTCGGCGTCGGCCTGCCGGCGCTCCAGCTCCAGGATGGCCTCGCGGGCGTCGACGTTCTGCCGGGTGATCTCCTTCTCCTCGGTGCGCTGGTACTCGTTGGTGCGCACGTGCTCGATCGTCGTCAGCTCGGTGATCTTGCGGATGCCCTGGGCGTCGAGGACGTTGGCCGGGTCCAGCTGGGTCAGCGGCGTCTGCTCCAGGTAGTCGATCGCCGCGTCCTCCAGGTGGTAGCCGTTGAGGTCGACGCCGATCAACTCGATTATTTTGTAACGGAGTTCCTCGCGCTGGGTGTACAGGTCGGTGAAGTCCATCTGCTTGCCGACCGTCTTCAGCGCCTCGGAGAACTTCGCGTGGAACAGCTCCTGGAGCGTGCGCTGGTCGCTGGCCCGCTGGGTGCCGACGGCCTGGGCGACCTTGATGACGTCCTCCACGGTCTTGTTGACCTTGACGAAGAACGAGATCCGGATGTCCGCGCGGATGTTGTCGCGGCAGATCAGCCCTTCCTTGCCGGCCCGGGTGATCTCGATCGTCTTCACCGAGATGTCCATCACCTCGGCCTTGTGCAGCACCGGCAGCACGACCTGCCCGGTGAAGGTCACGTCGACCTTGCGCGTCTTGGAGACGATCAGTGCCTTGCCCTGCTCCACCTTGCGGAACAGCCGGGAGAGGACCAGCACGAGCACCGCTGTGAGCAGGAGGAGGGCGACGGCGAGCACGCCGGTGGCAGACATGGCATACGTCCTTGAGGCAGTGGGCGGTCGAAGGGACAGGCGCGCGTCGGTGAACGGTGCACCGCTTCGGCACGCGTTCCGGTGCCGGACCACCTGCCGGTGTCCGGCACCGGAACCCCCCGCAGTGCTCCCCTCGGCTCATGATGAGCGACCGGCGCACGCCCGCGCATTGCCGGTGTCCGGCAGTCTTCACTAGGGTCTGCATGCCGGTGACCCGCTAAGAAAGCGTCATCGGCGCGTCAAGGTCCTGGGGGGCGACGTGACAGGGCGGGACATTCCCGAGCAGTATCTGGACGGCTATGCCGACATCCTGGCCGAGGTCTCGGCCACGGGCCGCCGCCTCACCCGCGACGAGATCGCCTCCCGGCGGACCCTCGGCGAGCGGGCCGCGGAGGCCGGCTACGGGCTGCGGTCCCTGGTCAGCGCCCATCTGACCGCCGCGCGTGCCGTGCGGTCGCACGGTCCCGGCTCCGCCGACAGCACCCTGGCCGCCGTACACCAGGTGATAGACGCCTTCGCCGAGGGCTACGAACGCGCCCAGCGCCTCGCCGTGCGCCAGGAGGAGGCCGCGCGCCGGGAGTTCATCGACGACCTGCTCTACGGCCGCAGCGACCTCGGCCGCCTCGCCGAACGCGCCGAACGCTTCGGCCTGCGCCTCTCGCGCGCCCATGCCGTCGCCGTCGCCCAGGGCCCGGTGGCCTACGAGGAGGGCGCACCGGTCGCCCGGCAGGTGGAGCAGGCGCTGCTGGCCCGCTTCGGCAACCGCGACGTCCTGCTCACCACGAAGGACGGCCGGCTGCTGTGCGTCGCCCCCGGCCACGAGGACGAGGTCCTGCCCTACTTCGCCAAACAGGCCCATGCCGCCACCGACGGCGGCACGGTGGCGATCGGCCGGCCGCAACCCGGGCCGGGCGGAGTCGTCCAGTCCTACGAGGAAGCCCTCAACGCCCTGGAGCTGGCGGAACGGCTGGGTCTGGACGACCCCGTCCTGCGCGCCGCCGACCTCCTCGTCTATCCCGTCCTGACCCGCGACCGGCAGGCCATGGCCGACCTCGTCCTCGGCACCCTCGGCCCGCTCACCACGGCACGCGGCGGCGCCGAGCCGCTCCTCGACACGCTCACCGCCTACTTCGACTCCGGCTGCGTCGCCGCCGAGGCCGCCCGCCGCCTGTCCCTCAGCGTCCGGGCTATGACCTACCGCCTGGAACGCATCCACCGGCTCACCGGCGCCAACCCGGCCGATCCCGCCCACCGCTACATGCTGCAGACCGCGGTCATCGGCGCCCGGCTGCTGGACTGGCCGGCCGAGGACCTGTGACCCGGAGACCGGAGGGACGGCATGAAACGTACCCGGCCCGCAGAAGGGTGTCGGCACCGGTCCCCGGCTGGTCCCCAAAAACGAACGAGGGCCGGGTTCGGAAACCTCCGAACCCGGCCCTCGTCTGCGACTCTCACAAGTCGGGACGACAGGATTTGAACCTGCGACCCCTTGACCCCCAGTCAAGTGCGCTACCAAGCTGCGCCACGTCCCGGTGCGCGTCCTGACCTGGGGTTTCCCCGGGCGAACGCGCAGGGAAACAATACCGCACTCGGGTCGGTGGTCGCGCGCCCCTTCCGGCTTTGACCTCAAGTTTGGTTGAGGTTGCACGATCAAGGGTATGACGACCGCAACGGATCAACGCCACGCGTACGGCTACGACGACCTGCCCCGGCTGATGGGGCTCATGACCGGTGACGAGAAGCACGGACCGGCCGCCACCTCCACGCTCGACGTGCTGTGGGTGCTCTACGACCGCGTGCTCCGGGTGACCCCCGAGCGCCGCGCCGACCCCGCCCGGGACCGCTTCCTGCTCAGCAAGGGGCACGGGCCCATGGCGTACTACGCCGTGCTCGCGGCGAAGGGCTTCCTTCCCGTGGAGTGGCTGCCGGGGTTCGGCACGTACGACTCCCCGCTCGGCCACCACCCGGACCGGGTGCTGGTGCCGGGTGCCGAGATCGGCAGCGGATCGCTCGGGCACGGGCTGCCGATCGCCGTGGGCACCACGCTCGGCCTGCGCGCCCAGGGCCGCACCGATCCGGCGGTCTGGGTGCTGATCGGGGACGCCGAACTGGACGAGGGCAGCAATCACGAGGCGATCGCCTTCGCCGGGCCCGCCGGACTGGACCGGCTGCACACCGTCGTGATCGACAACTCCTCCGCCAGCCACGCGCTGCCCGGCGGGATCGCGGCCCGCTTCGAGGCCGCCGGCTGGTCCGCCGTCACGGTGGACGGCCGCGATCACGCGGCGCTGTACGAGGCGTTCACCGCGCCGCACCCGGGCCGGCCGCATGTCGTCGTGGCCCGCGTCGAGCCGAAGAACGCCTGATCCTCCCCCGCTCCACGAAAGGCAACACCCCCATGGACACCATGCGTGACCGCTTCGCTCCCGTCGTCTCCCGGCTGCTGGACGAGGACCCTCGCCTCGCCGTCGTCCTCGCCGAGATCGGTCTCGACGGCTTCCGGGACGCCATGCGCCGCCATCCCGACCGGGTGATCAACGTCGGCATCCGGGAACAGCTGCTGGTCGGGGCGGCGGCGGGGCTGGCACTCACCGGGCTGCGGCCCGTCGTGCACACCTTCGCCAGCTTCCTCGTGGAGCGCCCGTTCGAGCAGGTCAAGCTGGACCTGGGGCACCAGAACACGGGCGCGGTGCTGGTGAGCGCCGCCGCCTCCTTCGACTGGCCGGCCGGCGGCTTCACCCACATGGCTCCGGGCGATGTGGCCCTCCTGAACACGCTGGACGGCTGGACCGTGCATGTGCCCGGGCATCCGGACGAGGCCGAGACCCTGCTGCGGCACGCGGCCGCCGCGGGCGACGACAAGGTGTACGTACGGCTGTCCGTGCAGTCCAACCGGAAGGGGCTGCCGGTCGACGGGCAGCGCTTCGTCACCGTCCGCGAGGGCCGGGCGGGTGTCGTGGTCGCCGTCGGCCCGCTGCTGGACGCGGTCCTCGCCGCCACGGAGGGCCTGGACGTGACCGTGCTGTACGCGACGACGGTACGGCCGTTCGACGCGGCCGGGCTGCGCCGGGCCACGGAGGGCGCCGGTACGGATGTCGTGCTGGTCGAACCGTACCTGGCGGGGACCTCCACGACCGCGGTCAGCGAGGCGCTGTCCGATGTGCCGCACCGGGTGCTCGGCCTCGGCGTCGGCCGGCGCGAGCTGCGCCGCTACGGCACGATCGAGGAGCACGTGGCCGCGCACGGCCTGGACGCGGCGAGCCTTCGGGAGCGGATCGGCGGCTTCCTGGGAGCCGGACGGGTGCCGGTGGGCGGGCGCGGTCCGGTCGCCGTGGGCGGGTGAGCCACCGG
>NZ_JACBWZ010000496.1 GCF_013870595.1 Streptomyces sp. WELS2
CGGTACGGCGGTCAGGCGCCGGCGTTCTCCATGCGCTCGCGCAGGCTCTTGGGCCGCATGTCGGTCCAGACCTCGTCGACGTAGGCGGAGCACTCGGCCTCGGTGCCCTCCTTGCCGACGGGCTGCCAGCCGGCGGGCACCTCGATGTCGACGGGCCAGAGGGAGTACTGCTCCTCGTCGTTGCGCAGCACCTGGTAGCGGGTGTTCTCGTCCATGTCGTCTTCCTTCGTGATCCGGTGTCCGGGTGGGCGGTGCGGGTGGTCGGGGACGGGTGGGCGGGGCGCGGGGGCTCCGGGAGGCGCGGGGGCGGAGGGTCGTCACCGGCCTCCCCTGGCGTGCCGGGCGAGGTGGCGCAGGGCGGTGGCGAACTCCTCGGCCACCCGGCGCACGGTCGCGGTGTCGTGGAGGCCGGGCCGGTGGTGCCAGGTGAAGGCGAGCCGGCCGTGCTGGACGGCGCCGACCACCTCCAGCGGGTGGGAGCCGGGGTCCCGGGGGTCGTGATCCTGTCCGAAGGAGCCGTGTTCGGCGCGGATGAGGCCGCCGTCCGCCGTGTCGGGGCGGGCGTCCCACTGGCCGAGGTAGTTGAACACCACCTGGCTGTGCGCGGTGCCGCCGAGACGTTCGCGGACCTCGGGCGGGCCGAAGGTGCGCAGCGCGCCGAAGCCGATGCCGTTGCCGGGGACCGCGCGCAGCCGGCGGCGCACCGACTTCACCAGCGCCCGCCAGTCCCGGTCCGGGCCGAGGTCGCCGGGGTCGGGCACCTCGAGGACGACGGGGTGGACGGTGGTGAACCAGCCGACGGTGCGGGTCAGGTCGACGCCGTCGAGCAGGTCCTCGCGGCCGTGTCCCTCCAGGTCCAGGCGGACCCGGTCGCGTCCCGTCCACCGGGCCAGGGCCAGGGCGAGGGCGGCGAGCAGGACGTCGTTGACGCGGGTGCGGTAGGCGGTGGGGGCGGAGCGCAGCAGGGCCGTGGTGTCCGCTTCGCCGAGTTCGACGCTCACCGTGGCGGCCGGTCCGGCACCGGCGGCCGGGGCCGGGGACTCCTCGGTGTCCACCGCCTCTTCCCAGTGGGGCAGTTCGTGGTCGAGGCCGCCGTCGGCGACGTGTGCGGCGAGCCGCCGGGACCACTCCCGGAAGCTGGTGCTGCGCTCGCCCAGGGTGACCGGGCCGCCCTGGCGGGCCTGCCGGTAGGCGGTCTCCAGGTCGTCGCGCAGGATGCGCCAGGAGACGGCGTCCACGACCAGGTGGTGGGCGACGAGGAGGAGGAAGGCGGGCCGGTCGGCCGCGCCGGTGAACAGGGCCGCGCGCAGGTGCGGGCCGCGGGCCAGGTCGAAGCTCGCGTGGAGTTCGTCGGCGGTCTTGGCCATGGCCGCGTCGGCGTCGTCGGCGGACAGGCCCGTCAGGTCGTGCCGGGTCAGGATGTCCTGGCCGGTGGCGGGCGGCGGGTTGAACTGCCGCCAGCCGTCGGGCTGTCGGGTGAACGTCATGCGCAGGGCGTCGTGGTGTTCCAGCAGCGCGTCGAGGGCGGCGCGCAGGGCGCGCGGGTCGGGGGTGCCGTCGAGTTCCAGCAGTGCCGACTGGTTGAAGTGGTGGTGGGCGGCGCGCGGGGTGGTGAGGAACCAGTGCTGGATGGGGGTGAGCGGCACCTCGCCGGTGACCGGGCCGTCGGCGGACCGCCGGGGCGCGGCGCGGACGACGGTGGCGAGGTCGGCGACGGTCTGGTGGGTGAACAGGTCCCGGGTGGCCACGTGCAGTCCGTCGCGGCGCAGCCGGGAGACGACCTGCATGCTCAGGATGGAGTCGCCGCCGAGCGCGAAGAAGTTGTCGTCGGCGCCGACCTCCCCGATGCCCAGCACGTCCGCCCAGATCCGGGCGATCCGGCGTTCGGTGTCGGTGCGGGGAGCGGTGCGCGGTCCGTCCGCCGCCTGGACGGGTCCGGGCGCGGGCAGCGCGCGGCGGTCGGTCTTGCCGTTCGGGGTGAGCGGCAGCCGCTCCAGCGGGACGAAGAGCGACGGCACCATGTGCGGGGGCAGCGACCCGGCCAGGTGAAGCCGCAGTTCGCCGACGGGCGGGGCGGTGCCGGACGGCTCCGCCGGGACGACGTAGGCGACGAGCCGGGCCGGTGCGCCGGCCTGGTCCGCGCGGACGACGACGGCCGCGTCCCGGACCAGGGGGCTGCGGCGCAGCGCGCTCTCGATCTCGCCGGGTTCGATGCGGTAACCGCGCAGCTTGACCTGGTCGTCGGCGCGTCCCACGAACCGGAGCCGGCCGTCGGCGGTCCACCGCACCAGGTCCCCGGTGCGGTACATCCGCTCCCCCGGCGCCCCGGACGGGTCGGGCAGGAACCGCTGGGCGGTCAGTCCCGGCCGGCCCAGATAGCCGCGGGCCAGGCCGGGCCCGGAGACGTACAGTTCGCCGGTCACGCCGGGCGGTACGGGGCGCAGGGCGGCGTCGAGCACCTGGACGCGGGTGGCGCCGGCGGGGCGGCCGATGGACGGGGTGCCGGAGCCGGGGGTGAGCGGACCGGTCCAGGTGGCGACCACGGTGGCCTCGGTGGGGCCGTAGGAGTTGATCATCCGGCGGCCGGGGGCCCAGGTGTCGACCAGGTCGGCGGGGCAGGCCTCGGCGCCCACGATGAGGGTGCGCAGCCGGGGCAGGGCGGCGGCGGTCCGGGGCGGTACGGTGGCCAGCGCGGCCGGCGGGATCAGGGTGTGGGTGATCTCCCGTTCGGCGAGCACCTCGGCGAGCCGCTCCCCGACCAGCGGCCCTTCCTCGCCGGTGACCAGCGCGGCCCCGCCGAGCAGGGAGACGCACAGTTCCAGCACGGAGGCGTCGAAGCTCGGGGAGGCGAACTGCAGGACCCGGTCGCCGGGGCCCGCCGCGTACTGTTCGGCGGCCGCCGCGGCGAAGGAGGCGAGGCCCCGGTGGGTGACGACGACGCCCTTGGGGGTCCCGGTGGAGCCGGAGGTGTAGATGACGTAGGCGGGGTGGGCGGGGGTGAGCGCGGTGGTGCGGTCGGCGTCGGTGGGCGCGGTGTCCGGTCCGGCGGCGGCCCACACCTCGGCGGGGTCGGCGAGGACCAGGTGGGCGCCCGCGTCCCGGATCATGAACTCCCTTCTGGGGGCGGGGTATTCGGGGTCGACGGACAGGAAGGCGCCGCCGGCCTTGGCTACGGCGAGTTGCGCCACCACGGTCGCCGCCGAGCGGGGCAGCGCCAGGGCCACCACGCGCTCCGGTCCGACGCCGTCGGCGAGGAGCCGGTGGGCCAGCCGGTTGGCCGCCCGGTCGACCTCGATGTAGGTCAGTTCCCGGTCGCCGTCGATCAGCGCCACGGCGTTCGGGGTACGGGCCGCCTGCCGTTCGAACAGGGCGGGCAGGGTGGACTCGGGCACCGGGCGGAAGGTGCCCCGGCCGTGCGCCGCCAGGGCCTTCAGCTCGTCCTCGGAGGCCGGCGGCAGGGCGCCGAGCGGTCGGCCGGGGTCCTCGGCCACGGCGCGCAGCAGGGTGCCGAGCTGGGCGGCCATCCGTTCGGCGGTGGCCGCGTCGAACAGGTCGGTGTTGTAGGTGAGCAGGCCGTGCAGGGCGCCGGTGCCGGTCTCGGCGAACTCCACGGTGAGGTCGAACGCGGCCTGTTCCGATTCCGGTTCGACGTCGGTGACGTCCAGGCCGGGCAGGTCGAGGGCGGCGGCCGGGGTGTTCTGGAGGACGACCATGACCTGGAAGAGCGGGCTGCGGCTGGTGTCCCGCCGGGGCTGGACGGCGTCCACGACCCGTTCGAACGGCACGTCCTGGTGGGCGAAGGCATCGCGGACGGTCTGCCGTACGTCGGTGAGGAACGCGGAGAACGGCCGTGCGGCCTCGGCACGGGAGCGCAGCACCAGGGTGTTGACGAAGAATCCGACCAGGTGCTGGGTCTCGGGCCGGTCGCGGCCGGAGGTGACGGTGCCCACGGCGATGTCCTCGGTGCCCGAGAGCCGGGCGAGGTAGGCCTGGGCGGCGGCGACCAGCGTGGTGAACAGGGTGGTGCCGTGGTCCCGGGCGAGCCGGGTGAGCCGGGTGACGGCCGGGGCGGGCACGGTCAGGCGGGTGGTCGCGCCGGTGCTGGTGCGCACCGGCGGGCGGGGCCGGTCGGTGGGCAGCTCCAGGGGTGTCGTGCCGGCCAGCCGCTCCTTCCAGTAGGCGAGGTGCTCGTCGGCGTCGCTGCCGGCGGTGGTGCGCTGCCAGTGCGCGTAGTCGGCGTACTGCACCGGCAGTGGCGGCAACTCTGCCTGTCCGACGCCGAGTTCGGCTCGGTAGTAGTGGGCGAGGTCGCCGAGCAGGACGGCGGTGGACCAGCCGTCGGTGACGATGTGGTGCAGGGCGAGGGAGAGGACGTGCTCCTGTTCGCCGAGCCGGATCAGACCGGTCCTCAGCAGCGGGCCCTCGCGCAGGTCGAACGGGCGGGAGCGGTCCTCGGCGAGCAGCCGCCGCGCCTCGGACTCCCGCTGGGCGTCGGCGACTTGGGAGAGGTCGCGGACGGGCAGCGGCACCTCACGGGGCGGGTGGACGATCTGGACGCCGCGCCCGTCGACGCTGTCGAAGGTGGTGCGCAGGGACTCGTGCCGGGCCACCACGGCGGCGAGGGCGGCGCGGAGCGCTCCGGTGTCCAGGGTGCCGCGCAGCCGGAGGGCGAGCGCGGTGACGTACTCGGCGCCGCCGGGCTCGAACTCCTGGAGGAAC
>NZ_JACBWZ010000497.1 GCF_013870595.1 Streptomyces sp. WELS2
GGCGTCGGCGGCGACGGCGTACAGGCCGCCGTCGTCGGCCGGGACGAGCAGCACGTCGGCGGCGGCCGCGTCCGCGATGCCGGTGAGCTCGCCGTGCAGGGTGCCGTTCTCCACCCGTACGGTCCTGACGGCGGTGGCCGGGCCGGTGTACAGGCCGACCGCCAGGGCGCCGATGGTGCGCCCGGAGGCCAGCTGCCCCAGCAGTTCGGCGTCGCCGCAGGCGAGCAGCGCCTCGGTGGCCACGACCGCGCTGGTCAGGTACGGCACGGGGGCGACGGCCCGGCCCAGCTCCTCCAGGACGACGGCCGCCTCGCGGTGGGAGGCGCCCTGGCCGCCCTGCTCCTCGGGCACCAGGAGGCCGGCCAGGCCCATGTCCTCGGCCAGCGACTTCCACAGGGAGCGGTCGTGGGGCGCGTCCGACTCGGTGCGGGCGAGCACGCCGGCCGGCGGGCAGTGGTCCGTGAGCAGGTCGCGGACGGCGGCGCGCAGCGCCTCTTCCTCCTCGGAGTACAGCAGGTCCGTCATCGGGCGAGGTCCTTCCAGGCGACGTCCTTGTCGGTGCGCGGTTCGGCGGGCAGGCCCAGGACGCGCTCGGCCACGATGTTCAGCAGCACCTCGCTGGTGCCGCCCTCGATGCTGTTGCCCTTGGAGCGCAGATAGCGGTAGCCGGCGTCACGGCCGGTGAAGTCGACGTGTTCGGGGCGGCGCATGGCCCAGTCGTCGTACAACAGGCCCTCCTCGCCCCGCAGTTCCACCTCCAGGCCGCTGATCTCCTGGTTGAGGCGGGCGAAGGCGAGCTTCATGCCGGCGCCCTCGGGTCCGGGCTGGCCGGCGGCGAGCTGCTGGCGCAGCCGCTCGCCGGTGAACCGGGCCACCTCGGCCTCCACCCACAGCGTCAGCAGCCGCTGGTGCAGGTCGTGGGTGCGCAGTTCCGGGCGTTCGCGCCAGGTCTTCGCGACGGGGCCGATCATGCCGCCCTCGCGGGGCTGGGCCATGCCGCCGATGGCGACGCGCTCGTTGTTGAGGGTGGTCTGGGCGACCCGCCAGCCGTCGCCGACGGCGCCGAGGCGGCGGCTGTCGGGGATGCGGACACCGGTGAGGAAGACCTCGTTGAACTCGGCCTCGCCGGTGATCTGGCGCAGCGGCCGGACCTCCACGCCCGGGTCGGTCATGTCACAGACGAAGTAGGTGATGCCCTGGTGCTTGGGTACGTTCGGGTCGGTGCGGGCGATGAGGATGGCCCAGCGGGCGAGGTGGGCGCTGGAGGTCCACACCTTCTGCCCGTCGACCACCCAGGTGTCGCCGTCCCGGACCGCCCGGGTGCCGAGCGCGGCCAGGTCGGAGCCGGCGCCGGGTTCGCTGAACAGCTGGCACCAGACCTCCTCCCCGGTCCACAGGGGCCGCAGATAGCGCCGCTTCTGCTCCTCGGTGCCGTAGGCGAGGATGGTCGGCGCGGCCATGCCGAGGCCGATGCCGATGCGCCGGGGGTCGTTGTCGGGGGCACCGGCGGCCTCCAGTTCGGCGTCCACGACGCCCTGGAGGGAGCGCGGGGCACCGAGGCCGCCGAGGCCCTCGGGGTAGTGCACCCAGGCGAGGCCGGCGTCGAACCGGGCCCGCAGGAAGTCCGGGCGGTCGGTGCTCGCGGGCGGGTGCCGGTCGAGGAACTCCCGGGTGCGGCTGCGCAGTTCTTCGGCGTCGGTCATGCGGCGGCTCCGTTCTCCGGTACGACGGCGATCCGGCCGGTGGTCACCCCGTCGGCGACCCGCTGCACGGCGCCGGCCGCGCCGGCGAGCGGCACCCGCTCGCTGACCAGCGGCTTGACGGCGCCCCGCGCGGCCAGCTCGGTGAGCTGCTCGTGACAGTGCCGGACCAGCCGCGGGTTCTTGGTGTTGTACAGGCCCCAGTGCAGGCCGAGGATCGAGTAGTTCTTCACCAGGGCGTGGTTGAGGGCGGGGGCGGGGATGGTGCCGCCGGCGAAGCCCACGACGACGATCCGGCCCTCGAAGGCGACGACCTTGGTGGACTGGGTGTAGGCCTCGCCGCCGACCGGGTCGTAGACCACGTCGGCGCCCCGGCCGCCGGTGGCCTCCTTCACGGCGGCGACGACGTCCTCGGCGCGCCGGTCGACCACCACGTCACAGCCCAGTTCCCGGGCGACGGCGGCCTTCTTCTCGCCGCCCACGACACCGATCACGGTGGCGCCGGCCGCCTTGCCGAGCTGGACGGCGGCGCTGCCCACGCCTCCGGCGGCGGCGTGCACGAGCAGGGTCTCCCCCGCCTCCAGCCGGGCCCGCCGGTGCAGGCCGAACCAGCCGGTCTGGTAGCCGATGTGCAGGGCGGCGGCCTCGGCGTCGTCCAGCGCGGCGGGCGCGGGGAGCAGGGCGCGGGCGTCGGCTACGGCGTACTCGGCGAAACCGCCGTACGGCAGCGCGGGGGTGGCGATCACCCGGCGGCCGTCCTCGGTCTCGCCGCAGATCTCCACGCCGGGCGTGAAGGGCAGCGGCGGACGCACCTGGTACTGGCCCCGGCACAGCAGCGCGTCGGGGAAGTTGACGCCCGCCGCGCGCACCCGCAGCAGCACCTGGCCGTCGCCGGGCACGGGCCGCTCCGTCTCCGCCAGGCGCATCACCTCGCTCGGCTCGCCGTTCTCGTGCACTTGCCATGCCTGCATGCGGGGCCTCCACGGGACTGCTTCGTCTGACCGGGTCCGACCGCATACTAAGCGGTCGCTTGCCCATCAGGGAACAGTCCGCGGCCCCGAACGCCGAGCGGATGCCACCAGGCGGCGACCCCGTGCGCGTCAGGAACGGGCCGGCCGCGCCCGTACGTGCATCCGCTCGCCCTGCGGCCCGAACAGGCTCAGGAACTCCACCGGCTCCTCCCCCGCCGGCCCGAACCAGTGCGGTACCCGGGTGTCGAACTCGGCCGCCTCGCCCGGCGCGAGCACCACGTCGTGCTGTCCGAGCACCAGGCGCAGCCGCCCGGACAGCACGTACAGCCATTCGTAGCCCTCGTGGGTGCGGGGGTCGGGCTCGCCGCCGCGCTGCGGTTCGACCACCTTGTAGGCCTGGAGCCCGCCGGGCTGCCGGGTCAGCGGATACAGGGTGCGTCCGTGCCGGGTGATCGGCCGGGCCCGCACCCGGGGGTCGCCGACCGGCGGGGCGCCGACCAGTTCGTCCAGCGGGACCTGGTGGGCCTGGGCGATGGGCAGCAGCAGTTCCAGGCTGGGCCTGCGCAGGCCGGACTCCAGCCGGGACAGGGTGCTGACGGAGATGCCGGTGGCCTCGGACAGCGCGGCCAAGGTCACCTGCCGGTCCTTGCGGATCCGCCGCAGCCGGGGACCGACCTCGGCGAGGACGTCGTCGGTACTCATGGCCTTATTGCAGATTCGGCAAGGGTGTTTGTCAATGCGGCACGGATTGGGCGACGGTCGGGGCGGAGGTGGTCACCATGACCGAGAACTACGAAGTGGTCGTCGTCGGCGGCGGGGCGGCCGGGCTGTCCGCCGCGCTGGTGCTGGGCCGGTCCCGGCGCCGCACCCTGGTCGTCGACGCGGGCGAGCCGCGCAACGCGCCGTCCGCGCACATGCAGGGGTACCTCTCCCGGGACGGCATGTCCCCGGCCGAGTTCCTGGCGGTAGGGCGCGCGGAGATCGCCCGGTACGGGGTGGAGCTCGTGGAAGACCGGGTGGTGGACGCGAGGAGGGACACGGACTTCACCGTCGTCCTCGCCGGGGGCCGGGCCGTGCGGGCCCGGCGGCTGGTGATCGCCACCGGCCTGCGCGACGAGCTGCCGCCGCTCCCCGGCCTGGCCGAGCGGTTCGGCCGGGATGTGCTGCACTGCCCCTACTGCCACGGCTGGGAGATGCGCGATCTGCCGACCGGCGTCCTCGCCACCTCGCCGCTCGGCGTGCACCAGGCGCTGACGGTCACCCGGTGGTCGAAGGACGTACGGCTCTTCCTGCACCGGGTGGACGAGGCGGAGCTGACCGACCAGGACCTGCGCCGGCTGGCCGCCGCCGGGGTCACCGTGGTGCCCGGCGAGGTGGCGGGGCTGGTGGTCAGCGACGACCGGCTCACCGGGGTGCGGCTGATGGACCGCACGGTGCACGACCGGGCGGTGCTGTACACCGCTCCGCGCGCGGTCCCGAACAACGACCTCCTGGTCAAGCTGGGCGCGGACATGCGGGAGACCCCGTTCGGCAGTTACCCGGTGATCGACGGGCAGGGACTGACGAGCGTGCCCGGGCTGTGGGCGGCGGGCAACGCGAGCGGCGTCGCCGAGCAGGTGGTGAACGCGGCCGGCGGGGGCTACCGGGCGGGCGTGGCGATCAACGCGGACCTGCTGATGTCCGACCTCGACGCGGCCGTGGGGGTGTAGACCGGGCGGCCCCGGTGCACTCTGGGGACATGCTGCTGACCCGGCTGGCCGAGGTGTCCCGGGAGGTCGCCGCGACCGCGGCGCGGTCCCGCAAGACCGCGCTGCTCGCGCAGTTGTTCCGGGAGGCGGAGCCGGAGGACGTGCCGATCGTCATCCCCTATCTGGCCGGACGGCTGCCGCAGGGCCGGCTCGGGGTCGGCTGGAAGGTGCTGGGCCGCCCGGTGCCGCCGGCCGCCGAGCCGACGCTCACCGTGCGCGAGGTCGACGCCCAGCTCGCCGAGCCGGCACGAAGGCCATCGCGGGTTAGGTTGGTCGCAGACCCACCG
>NZ_JACBWZ010000498.1 GCF_013870595.1 Streptomyces sp. WELS2
CCCACAGCCCGGTGAACTCGGCGACGGTGGTGCACTCCGCCAGGCGCCCGCGCCGACGCGTGCCGGAGCGGATCTCGCGGATGCCGCCGATCGTGAAGCCCATGCCCCCTCCAACGGGTCCTGCGCGCCGGTGGTTACGACACGGAACGAGACGGAAGCGGAACGTAACGTTACGGCTCCGCCTGCCCGCGCGGTGATGGGACCAATGCGGCGCCTTGAAGCGCGCCGGGTGGCACCTGAGGTTTCGTGCGCCCCTGAGTGCATCACTCCGCCGGCTTCCGCCGGCCCCCCGTAAGTACAGCGCGCGGAGCCAATCGTGTGCGCATTCGAAGGGGTGGCGAATGGTGGCGTTTCCGGGACGCCCGGGACTGGGGGGTGATCGTGAGATTACTCTGAGTGCGCGAGTTCAAGGGGGCGCATGCGCGCGCGGATATGCCGCAGGCAAGCCGTCAACTCGTTCGAAGGGTGAGAATCGCCAGACGGGAGGCGTTATTTACCGGCATTCTGATAAGGCTTGGCGCACTAGGTGACAAGTGGTCTCAGGAAATGGGGGCATCCCAGTGGGCGGCAACGGCGGTAGCGGTACGAGCGCTGAAAAGCGCCCCAACGAGCTGCTCGGCTCGTGGTTCGTGCGCAGCGGCTGGTCCAAGGGCGAGCTGGCCCGGCAGGTGAACCGCAGGGCACGCCAGTCGGGTGCCAACCACATCTCGACCGACACCTCGCGGGTGCGCCGCTGGCTCGACGGGGAGAATCCCCGGGAACCGATCCCGCGCATCCTTTCCGAGCTGTTCTCCGAACGCTTCGGCTGCGTGGTCTCCGTCGAGGACCTCGGCCTGCGCACCGCCCGGCAGTCGCCCGCCGCCTCCGGGGTCGACCTGCCCTGGACCGGCCCGCAGACGGTCGCCCTGCTCGGCGAGTTCTCCCGCAGCGACCTGATGCTCGCCCGGCGCGGCTTCCTCGGCACCTCCCTCGCCCTGTCCGCCGGCCCCTCCCTGATCGAGCCCATGCAGCGCTGGCTCGTGCCCACCCCCGGCGCCCCCGCCCCCGCCGAGCCCGCCCCCGCACCCGACTCCCGCCGGCCCGGCCGGCTCTCCCGGCCCGAGCTGGAGCTGCTGGAGTCCACCACCCGCATGTTCCGCAAGTGGGACGCCCAGTGCGGCGGCGGACTGCGCCGCAAGGCGGTCGTCGGCCAGCTGCACGAGGTCACCGACCTGCTCCAGGACCCCCAGCCCGAGGCCACCACCCGCAAGCTGTTCCAGATCGCCGCCGAACTGTCCCAGCTCGCCGGCTGGATGTCGTACGACGTCGGCCTCCAGCCCACCGCGCAGAAGTACTTCGTCCTCGCCCTGCACGCCGCCAAGGAGGCCGGCGACAAGCCGCTCGGCTCCTACATCCTGTCCAGCATGAGCCGCCAGATGATCCACCTCGGCCGGCCCGACGACGCCCTGGAACTGATCCACCTCGCCCAGTACGGCAGCCGTGACTGCGCCGGGCCGCGCACCCAGGCCATGCTGTATGCGATGGAGGCCCGCGCCTACGCCAACATGGGCCAGCCCGGCAAGACCAAGCGCGCCGTCCGCCTGGCCGAGGACACCTTCGCCGAGATCGACGAGTGGGACGAGCCGGACCCCGACTGGATCCGCTTCTTCTCCGAGGCCGAGCTGTACGCGGAGAACTCCCACTCCTTCCGCGACCTCGCCTACAACGCCGGGCGCAGCCCCAGCTACGCCTCCCTCGCCGAACCCCTCATGCGGCGCGCCGTGGAACTGTTCGCCAAGGACTCCGAGCACCAGCGGTCGTACGCGCTCAACCTCATCGGCATGGCCTCCGTGCACCTGCTCCAGCGCGAGCCCGAGCGCGGCACGGAATACGCGGCGAAGGCCCTGGACATCGCCAAGAAGGTCCGCTCCGAACGGGTGAACACCCGCATCCGCAAGACGGTCGGCACGGCCGTGCGCGACTACGGCGAGCTGGCCGCCGTGGTCCATCTCTCCGAGAAACTCGCCGCCGACCTGCCGGAGGCCGCCGAGGCCGGCTGACCCCGCCACCACAAGCCCCGGCCGCGGCCGGTCCTCGCGAACTGCCCGACTCGGCTCCCCCATGCCAGGTCGTCGAGAGGACCGCCGCGGCCGGTTCGTTTCCCCCCGCGGGGACCACCCCGCGGAAGATTGCGCCACGATAACGACCGGCGCGGCCCGGCATCTCCCGCTTCATCGACGCGTAACACGCAGGGCGCCTTCGTCACCCCGGCGAAACAACGAGGGGCTTCCACCGAAACCGCGCTGCGCGAATCTCGTGGCGCAGAACCGGCCCACCCCTCACCCGACCGGACCGCTCAGGCACCGCCCGCACGGGGCCGTACCAATCGACGAGGAGACGCCGATGGCACCAGCCATCATGCTTGCGGCGGACGCACCCAGACTGTCGTCCGCCAACACAGGCTTCATGCTCATCTGTTCCGCCCTGGTGATGCTCATGACCCCGGCCCTGGCCTTCTTCTACGGGGGCATGGTCCGCGTCAAGAGCACCCTGAACATGCTGATGATGAGCTTCATCAGCCTCGGGATCGTCACCATCCTGTGGGTGCTCTACGGCTTCTCCCTCGCCTTCGGCAACGGCAACCGCCTGATCGGCTACAACGCCGACTGGATCGGCCTCAGCGGCATCGGCCTCACCGAACTCTGGGACGGCTACACCATCCCGGTCTTCGTCTTCATGGTCTTCCAGCTGATGTTCGCCATCATCACCCCCGCCCTGATCAGCGGCGCCCTCGCCGACCGGGTCAAGTTCTCCGCCTGGGCCCTGTTCGTCGCCCTGTGGGCCACCCTCGTCTACGTCCCCGTCGCCCACTGGGTCTGGGCCTCCGACGGCTGGGCCTACAAGCTGGGCGTGATCGACTTCGCGGGCGGTACGGCGGTCCACATCAACGCCGGTGCGGCGGCGCTCGGTGTCATCCTCGTCATCGGCAAGCGCGTCGGCTTCAAGCGGGACCCCATGCGCCCGCACAGCCTCCCGCTGGTCATGCTCGGCGCCGGTCTGCTCTGGTTCGGCTGGTTCGGCTTCAACGCCGGCTCCTGGCTCGGCAACGACGACGGCGTGGGCGCGCTGATGTTCGTCAACACGCAGGTCGCCACCGCCGCCGCGATGCTGGCCTGGCTCGGCTACGAGAAGATCCGGCACGGCGCCTGCACCACCCTCGGTGCCGCCTCCGGCGCGGTCGCCGGCCTGGTCGCCATCACCCCCTCCGGCGGCGCGGTCTCCCCGCTCGGCGCCATCGCCGTCGGTGCCATCGCCGGTGTCGCCTGCGCCGCGGCCGTCGGCCTGAAGTTCAGGTTCGGCTACGACGACTCCCTCGACGTCGTCGGCGTCCACATGGTCGGCGGCATCCTCGGCTCCCTGCTCGTCGGCTTCTTCGCCACCGGCAAGGGCCAGTCCGCCGCCACCGGTGTCTTCTACGGCGACCACAGCTTCGACCAGCTGTGGAAGCAGTGCGCGGGCGTCTTCGCGGTCCTCGCCTACTCCCTGATCGCCTCCGCCGTCCTCGCCTTCCTCCTCGACAAGACCCTCGGCATGCGGGTCACCGAGGACGAGGAGATCTCCGGCATCGACCGGGCCGAACACGCCGAGACCGCCTACGACTTCAGCGGAGCGGGTGGCGGCGTCGCCGGTACCGCCGCCGCTGCCCTGGCCGCCGCGCACACCCGGAAGGTGGACGCATGAAGCTCATCACCGCAGTCGTCAAGCCCCACCGGCTCGACGAGATCAAGGAAGCCCTCCAGGCCTTCGGCGTGCACGGGCTCACCGTCACCGAGGCCAGCGGCTACGGCCGGCAGCGCGGCCACACCGAGGTCTACCGCGGCGCCGAGTACACCGTCGACCTCGTCCCCAAGGTCCGCGTGGAGGTACTGGCCGAGGACGACGACGCCGAGCAGTTGATCGAGGTCATCGTCAAGGCCGCCCGCACCGGCAAGATCGGGGACGGCAAGGTGTGGTCCCTGCCGGTGGAGACCGCCGTCCGCGTCCGCACCGGCGAGCGCGGTCCGGACGCGCTCTGACCAGGACCGACAGAAGAGGAGCCGCCGGGTGAGGGACACGGACACGCACACAGGGACGGAAGACGCGGGGACCGGCGGCTACGCGGCGGCCCGGCTGCGCCTCCTCACCGAGGACGCGCGGTCCGGGCCGCCGCGCCGAAGAGCCCGGCGAGCCAGTCGTCGGTCAGTGCGGCGAGGGCGGAACGGCGCGGCGGCCGGCCCGGCCCGGGGCGTCTCCCTCGTCGCCGTCGGCGGCTACGGCCGCGGCGAGCTGTCCCCGCGCAGTGACCTCGACCTCGTCCTGCTGCACGACGGCTCCGACCCCGGCGCCGTCGCCGCCCTCGCCGACCGGATCTGGTACCCCGTCTGGGACCTCGGCCTCGCCCTCGACCACTCCGTCCGCACCCCCGCCGAGGCCCGCGCCACCGCGGCCGAGGACCTGAAGGTCCAGCTCGGCCTGCTGGACGCCCGCCACGTGGCCGGCGACACCACCCTCACCGCCGGCCTGCGCACCGCCGTCCTCACCGACTGGCGCAACCAGGCCCCGAAGCGTCTGCCCGAACTGCGCGAACTGTGCGCCGAGCGCGCTGCCCGCCAGGGCGAACTGCGCTACCTGCTCGAACCCGACCTCAAGGAGGCCCGCGGCGGCCTGCGCGACGCCACCGCGCT
>NZ_JACBWZ010000499.1 GCF_013870595.1 Streptomyces sp. WELS2
GCACCAGCGGGCACGCCTTCGCGGTGAAGGCGTGCAGCACCGGTGTCCCCGGTGCCACGACCGCCCCGAACGCCGCCCGCAGCGCCGCCGCCGACCGCCGGATGCCGGTGACGTCCAGCAGCCCCACCACGGCCGTGTCCGGGCCCAGCAGCCCCTGTTCGACGGCCGCGCGCACCGCCCGGTCCCGCCGCGCCGCCCGCTCCCGGGCCTCGGCCCCGGACTCGGGCTCGGGCACGGCCCCCGTCCCGGGCTCCCGCGCGGTCCCGGCCCCGGCGTCCTGTGCGGCCTCGATCTCCTTCACGGGCCTCTCCGTCCTGCCCCGGCTTGCGGTGTCTCCAGCCGGATACCCGCCACGCGCCGGACGGGACCACTCCATGTATTGACTAGCTCTATTCAGGCCTACAGGATGTGAATAGTCGTAGGCACAGGAGGAGCAGAGATGTCGGGACCCCGCCCCGTACGAGCACCGCGCGGCACGGAACTCAGCGCCCTGGGATGGCAGCAGGAAGCCGCCCTGCGCATGCTGCAGAACAACCTCGACCCCGAGGTCGCCGAGCACCCCGACAAGCTCGTCGTCTACGGCGGCACCGGCAAGGCCGCCCGCGACTGGCGCTCCTTCGACGCCATGGTCCGCACCCTGAAGACCCTCAAGCAGGACGAGACCATGCTGGTCCAGTCCGGCCGCCCGGTCGGCGTGATGCAGACCCACGAGTGGGCCCCGCGCGTCCTCATCGCCAACTCCAACCTCGTCGGCGACTGGGCCAACTGGGAGGAGTTCCGCCGCCTGGAGGCCCTCGGGCTGACCATGTACGGCCAGATGACCGCCGGCTCCTGGATCTACATCGGCACCCAGGGCATCCTCCAGGGCACCTACGAGACCTTCGCCGCCGTCGCCGCGAAGAAGTTCGGCGGCACGCTCGCCGGGACCATCACGCTGACCGCCGGCCTCGGCGGCATGGGCGGCGCCCAGCCGCTCGCCGTCACCATGAACGACGGCGTCGCGATCTGCATCGACTGCGACCCGCGCGCCATCGAGCGCCGCATCGAGCACCGCTACCTCGATGTGAGGGCCGACTCCCTCGACCACGCCCTCCAGCTCGCCACCGAGGCCCGCGACCAGCGCAAGCCGCTGTCCATCGGCGTCCTCGGCAACGCGGCCGACCTGGTCCCGCGGCTGCTCGCCATGAACGCCCCGGTCGACATCGTCACCGACCAGACCTCCGCCCACGACCCGCTGTCGTACCTCCCGGCCGGCATGGCCTTCGAGGACATGGCCGCCGAGGCCGCCAAGGACCCGGCCGGCTTCACCACCCGCGCCCGCGAGTCCATGGCCCGGCACGTGGAGGCCATGGTCGGCTTCCTGGACGCCGGCGCCGAGGTCTTCGACTACGGCAACTCCATCCGGGGCGAGGCCAAGCTCGCCGGCTACGACCGGGCGTTCGCCTTCCCCGGCTTCGTCCCCGCCTACATCCGCCCGCTGTTCTGCGAGGGCAAGGGCCCCTTCCGCTGGGCCGCGCTGTCCGGCGACCCGGCCGACATCGCCAAGACCGACAAGGCGATCCTGGACCTGTTCCCGGAGAACGAGTCCCTGGCCCGCTGGATCAGGATGGCCGGCGAGCGCGTCCACTTCCAGGGCCTGCCCGCGCGCATCTGCTGGCTGGGCTACGGCGAGCGGGACAAGGCCGGCGAGCGGTTCAACGACATGGTCGCGAGCGGGGAGCTGGCCGCGCCGCTGGCCATCGGGCGGGACCACCTGGACTGCGGGTCGGTCGCCTCGCCGTACCGCGAGACCGAGGCCATGCTCGACGGCTCCGACGCGATCGCCGACTGGCCGCTGCTGAACGCCATGGTCAACGTGGCCTCCGGCGCCTCCTGGGTGTCCATCCACCACGGCGGCGGCGTGGGGATGGGGCGCTCCATCCACGCCGGCCAGGTGACGGTGGCCGACGGCACGAAGCTGGGCGGCGAGAAGATCCGGCGCGTCCTGACCAACGACCCCGGCATGGGCGTCATCCGGCACGTGGACGCCGGCTACGACGTCGCCGAGTCCGTCGCGGGGGAGCGAGGGGTACGGGTGCCCATGCGTGAAGGTGACACCGCGTGACGCGGGACGGCAGCTCTCCGGTGGGGACCGAGCCCTCGGCTCCGCCCCCGGGCCCGGCCGTACCGCCCGCGGACACGGCGGCCGCCCCGCCGGCGACCGGCGGCTCCTTCCACGAGATGTGGCGCGAGCTGCTCCCCGTCGGCCGGCACCCCGGCTCCGGCGGCTACCGGCGCTACGCCTGGACCGGCGCCGACGCCGAGTGCCGGGACTGGTTCCGGGAGCAGGCCGAGGCGCGCGGGCTGGCGTACGAGGTCGACCGGAACGGGAACCAGTGGGCCTGGCTGGGCGACCCGGCCGCCGGGGACGCCGTCGTCACCGGGTCGCACCTGGACTCCGTGCCCGACGGCGGGGCCTTCGACGGGCCCCTCGGCGTGGTCTCCTCCTTCGCCGCGCTGGACGAACTGCGCGGCCGGGGCGCGCGGTTCGCCAGGCCGCTCGCCATCGTCAACTTCGGTGACGAGGAGGGGGCCCGGTTCGGGCTCGCCTGTGTCGGATCGCGGCTCACCGCCGGCCGGCTGACCCCCGATCAGGCGCACCGGCTCACCGACGGCGACGGGGTCACCCTCCCCCGGGCCATGGCGGCGGCCGGGTACGACCCCGAGGCCATCGGACCCGACCCCGAACGGCTGGCGCGGATCGGCGCCTTCGTGGAGCTGCACGTCGAACAGGGCCGGGCGCTGGACCTGTCCGGCGACCGGGTCGGCGTCGCCAGCGCCATCTGGCCGCACGGACGCTGGCGGTTCGACTTCCGGGGCGAGGCCAACCACGCCGGCACCACCCGGCTGACCGACCGCCGCGACCCCATGCTGTCGTACGCCCGGACCGTGCTCGCCGCCCGCCGCGAGGCCGAACTCGCCGGTGCCGTCGCCACCTTCGGCAAGATCGCGGTGGAACCGAACGGAGTCAACGCGATCCCCTCGCTGGTGCGCGGCTGGCTCGACTCCCGCGCCGCCGACCAGGAGACCCTGGACACGGTCGTCGGGGCGGTGGAGAAGGCCGCGCGCGAGTACGCCACCGCGCACGGCATCGACCTCGACGTCGTCCGGGAGTCCTTCACCCCGGTCGTCGAGTTCGACCACGCCCTGCGCGACGAACTCGCCCGGATCCTCGGCAAGGACACCGGTCTGACCGTGCCCGTCCTCGGAACCGGAGCGGGACACGACGCCGGGATCCTGGCCGGGCGGATCCCGACCGCCATGCTGTTCGTGCGCAACCCCACCGGTGTCTCGCACTCCCCGGCCGAGTTCGCGGCCGAGGACGACTGCGTGGCCGGGGTGCGCGCACTCGCCGACGTACTGGAAGGGCTGGCCTGCCGGTGACCAAGGGAACCTACTGGCTGGAACACGCCTGGCTCGGCGACCGCGTCGAGCCGGGCGTGGCCGTGGACGTGGCCGGCGGACGCGTCCGCGCCGTGCGCACGGACGTGACCGCCCCGCCCCCGGGCGCCGAGGTGCTGCGCGGGCTGACCCTGCCGGGGCTCGCCAACGCCCACAGCCACGCCTTCCACCGGGCCCTGCGCGGCACGGTCCAGGTCGGCTCCGGGACCTTCTGGACCTGGCGCGAGGTGATGTACTCGGTCGCCGACCGGCTGACCCCGGACACCTACCACGCCCTGGCCCGCGCGGTGTACGCCGAGATGGCCCTCGCCGGCATCACCTGCGTCGGCGAGTTCCACTACGTGCACCACGCCCCCGGCGGCACCCGCTACGCCGACCCCAACGCCATGGGCGAGGCGCTGATCGAGGCCGCCGCCGAGGCCGGCATCCGGATCACCCTCCTGGACACCTGCTACCTCTCCGCCGGCTTCGGGCAGCCGCCGGACGCCCACCAGCTGCGCTTCTCCGACGGCAGCGCGGCGGACTGGGCCGAACGCTGTGCTCTTCTCGAGGAACGGGATCACGCGCGGATCGGAGCGGCCGTCCACTCCGTACGGGCCGTGCCCGCGGGGCAGTTGGCGACCGTCGCCGAGTGGGCCCGGGAACGGCGGGCCCCACTGCACGTGCACCTGTCGGAGCAGCCCGCCGAGAACGAGGCCTGCCTCGCCGCGCACGGCCGCACCCCCACCCGGCTGCTCGCCGACCACGGCGTGCTCGGGCCGCGCACCACCGGCGTGCACAACACCCACCTCACCGAGGAGGACATCGCCCTGCTCGGCGGCTCGGGCACCGGCACCTGCATGTGCCCCACCACCGAACGGGACCTGGCCGACGGCATCGGCCCGGCCGCCGCCCTGCAGTGCATGCCCTGACGCCGGCCCGCGTGGTCCGTGCCGTACGGCGCGATGCTCGTGATCCGCGCCTGCGGCCACTGCTCCCGGATCATCCGCGCGCAGTAGGCACCCGGCAGCTCGCACGACTCCAGCTCGGTGTGCAGCTCCAGCACCTGGTCCGGCGGCACGCCCATGGCTCGCAGCTCGTGGAAGATCTGCCACTCCGGGTGCGGCATGCCCGGCGCCGAACGCCGGATCAGCTGCTGCTCGGAGCCGTCCTGCGCGCGGTAGCGCAGCACGGCCTGATAGCCCGGACCCACCATCGGCTGCCCCTGCGGATACCCGTACGCCGGTCCCTGCCCCGGTCCCGGCACGGAGGCAGC
>NZ_JACBWZ010000005.1 GCF_013870595.1 Streptomyces sp. WELS2
ACGGTACCCATAGGAGTCGGCAGGAGACCCGGTGGCGCCTCGCGGTGCCGCACGGCGGCCGGAGGACGAGCCGGACTGGCCGCGTCGGGCCGCGGCACGTCCGCCTCCCTGCGGCTGCGGCGGTTTGCGACGGTGCTCGCTCATCGAACGATTACTCCTCGGGCAGGCGCACCCGTGCGCGCCTGGAACGGCGGCTGGTTTCCGGTCCCCCCGGAGTACGGATGTGGTCGGTTCCGCATTCACCCGTACTGCACCGGGGACGAGGACGCTCCCCAGGCGTCACGCGGTTCCCGGTGGTGTCCATGCCGCACAGACTACGCATCGCCAAAACGCACCGAGCCCCGAAGTTCACCCCAAAACAGGCAACTTGCCTCCTACGAATCGGTGATGTGATCCCGTTCACCGCCGTCCCCCTTGTCGCATGTGACGGGCCGTTCTATCGTCGTGATGTATCGAACCGATACATCAGCGCGAGATAAGGCGCTGACAGGCACTGCGAGACCTGCGGGACCACCCCGCGGGGCCGGGAGGAGGCGACGATGAGCCGGCGCTCCGGCATCCTCGAGTTCGCCGTGCTCGGCCTGCTGCGGGAGTCCCCGATGCACGGCTATGAGCTGCGCAAACGGCTGAACACGTCACTGGGGGTGTTCCGTGCGTTCAGCTACGGGACGCTCTACCCGTGCCTCAAGACGCTGGTCGCCAACGGCTGGCTGATCGAGGAGCCCGGGAACACCCACGACGACGCCCTCGCCGCTCCCCTCGCCGGACGCCGCGCCAAGATCGTTTACCGGCTGACGGCGGAAGGCAAGGAACACTTCGAAGAGCTGCTCTCGCAGACCGGCCCCGACGCCTACGAGGACGAACACTTCGCCGCGCGGTTCGCCTTCTTCGGGCAGACCTCGCGCGATGTGCGCATGCGCGTCCTGGAGGGCCGGCGCAGCCGCCTGGAGGAGCGCCTGGAGAAGATGCGCGCCTCGCTGGCGCGCACCCGGGAGCGCCTCGACGACTACACGCTTGAGCTCCAGCGCCACGGGATGGAGTCCGTGGAGCGCGAAGTGCGCTGGCTGAACGAGCTCATCGAGAGCGAGCGGGCCGGGCGAGACCTGAGGGGTTCCGCGTCCGGGGGGCCCGCTCAGCAGGACACCACCAATGGATCGACGGGCGGCCTGCCCCGTCGCGGGGAGGCCCCCCGCACGGATACGCCCGACGACACCGCCACGTGAGACCCGGTCAGGGCCTCACTCGTACACACAGGGAGCAACCGGAATGGGTTCGGTTCGCGTAGCCATCGTCGGCGTGGGCAACTGCGCCGCGTCGCTGGTGCAGGGAGTCGAGTACTACAAGGACGCCGACCCGGCGTCCAAGGTCCCCGGCCTGATGCACGTGCAGTTCGGTGACTACCACGTGCGCGACGTCGAGTTCGTCGCGGCGTTCGACGTCGACGCCAAGAAGGTCGGTCTGGACCTGGCGGACGCCATCGGCGCCTCCGAGAACAACACCATCAAGATCTGCGACGTGCCCAGCACCGGTGTCACGGTCCAGCGCGGCCACACCCTCGACGGTCTCGGCAAGTACTACCGCGCCACCATCGAGGAGTCCGCCGAGGAGCCGGTCGACGTCGTCCAGGTCCTGAAGGACAAGCAGGTCGACGTCCTGGTCTGCTACCTGCCCGTGGGCTCCGAGGACGCGGCGAAGTTCTACGCCCAGTGCGCCATCGACGCCAAGGTCGCCTTCGTCAACGCCCTCCCGGTCTTCATCGCCGGTACCAAGGAGTGGGCGGACAAGTTCACCGAGGCGGGCGTCCCGATCGTCGGTGACGACATCAAGTCCCAGGTCGGCGCGACCATCACGCACCGCGTCATGGCGAAGCTGTTCGAGGACCGCGGTGTCATCCTCGACCGCACGATGCAGCTGAACGTCGGCGGCAACATGGACTTCAAGAACATGCTCGAGCGCGAGCGCCTGGAGTCCAAGAAGATCTCCAAGACGCAGGCCGTCACCTCCCAGATCCCCGACCGGGACCTCGGTGAGAAGAACGTCCACATCGGCCCGTCCGACTACGTGGCCTGGCTGGACGACCGCAAGTGGGCCTACGTCCGCCTGGAGGGCCGCGCCTTCGGTGACGTCCCGCTGAACCTGGAGTACAAGCTGGAGGTCTGGGACTCCCCGAACTCCGCCGGTGTCATCATCGACGCCCTGCGCGCCGCGAAGATCGCCAAGGACCGCGGCATCGGCGGCCCGATCCTGTCGGCGTCCTCGTACTTCATGAAGTCCCCGCCGGTCCAGTACTTCGACGACGAGGCCCGCGAGAACGTCGAGAAGTTCATCCGCGGCGAGGTCGAGCGCTGAGGCGCTGAGGACCGCTCGCACGAAACGCTCCTGCCAGGGCCGTGAAGGTCCCCGGGTCACGTGACCCGGGGACCTTCCGCATGTGTGAGGCTGTCGCCCATGCCCGTCGTACGTGACCTGCGCCTGCTGTGGAGCCTGCGGCGTTTCCGGCACCTGCTGTACGTCCGGCTCCTGTCCCAGGGCGCCGACGGTGTCTACCAGGTCGCGCTCGCCGCATACGTCGTCTTCTCCCCGGAGAGACAGGCCTCGGCCACCGCCATCGCCTCGGCCATGGCCGTCCTGCTGCTCCCCTACTCCCTGGTCGGCCCCTTCGCCGGTGTCCTGCTGGACCGCTGGCGGCGCCGGCAGGTCTTCGTGTACGGCAATCTGCTGCGGGCCCTGCTGGCGGCGGCGACCGCCGTGCTGATCACCAGCGGGGCCCCCGACTGGCTGTTCTACGTCTCCGCGCTGTGCGTCACGGCCGTCAACCGCTTCGTACTCGCCGGGCTCTCCGCCGCCCTGCCCCGGGTCGTCGACGCCGAGCGCCTGGTGCTGGCCAACTCGCTCTCCCCGACGGCCGGCACCCTGGCCGCGACCGCCGGAGGGGGGCTGGCCTTCGCGGTGCGGATGGTGGCGGCGGACTCCGACGCGGCGGTGGTCCTGTGCGGCGCCCTTCTGTATCTGAGCGCGAGCCTCGCCTCCCTGCGTCTGGCCCCCGGCCTCCTCGGCCCCGACCGGCGCCCGGCCCGTCCCCCTCTCGGCACGGCACTCGCCTGGACCGCGCGCGAGCTGCCCGCGGCCATCCGGCATCTGACGGCACCCGGGCGCCGCGAGGCGGCGTGGGCGCTGGCCGCGATGACGCTGATGCGCTTCTGCTACGGGGCGCTCCTCGTGCTGCTGCTCATGCTCTGCCGTCATGCCCTGGCCAACACCCCCGAGGAAGGCCTACGGCTGCTGGGGGTGGCGCTGGCATTGTCCGGCACCGGGTTCTTCACGGCGGCCGTGGTGACGCCCTCGGCGGCGGGGCGGCTCGGCCCCCGCCGCTGGATCGTGGTGTGCTCCGGTGCGGCCATGGTGCTGGAGCCCGCACTGGGGCTTCCGTTCGCCACCGGCCCGCTCATGGTCGCCGCCTTCGTCCTGGGGCTGATCACCCAGGGAGCCAAGATCGCCACGGACACGATCGTCCAGGCGTGCGTGGAGGACGGCTTCCGCGGCCGCGTCTTCTCCGTGTACGACGTCCTCTTCAACGTCGCCTTCGTCGCCGCGGCGGGGGTGGCCGCGCTGATGCTGCCGCCGGACGGCCGCTCGCCATTGCTGGTGATCGTCGTCGCCCTCGTCTACGGCGTGATCACCGTCGCCCTGGCCCGCTTCGGGCGGCGGTGAGCCGACGAGTCGCCCGAAGTCCCGGTACGACAGAGCGAGGGCCGATGTTTCACGTGAAACATCGGCCCTCGGTGTCACCGTCCCCGGATGGATGTTTCACGTGAAACACCGCCGGGTCCCGGCTCAGCTCTGCGCGGCCCACCACTCCTTGAGGGCAGCCACCGCGGCATCGTGTTCCATGGGACCGTGCTCCAGGCGCAGCTCCAGCATGTGCTTGTACGCCTTGCCGACGGCCGGGCCCGGGCCGACCCCGAGGATCTCCATGATCTGGTTGCCGTCCAGGTCGGGACGGATGGCGTCCAGCTCCTCCTGCTCCTTCAGCTGGGCGATCCGCTCCTCCAGACCGTCGTAGGCCCGGGAGAGCGCCGCCGCCTTCCGCTTGTTGCGCGTGGTGCAGTCGGAGCGGGTCAGTTTGTGCAGCCGGTCCAGCAGCGGGCCCGCGTCACGGACGTAGCGGCGGACCGCCGAGTCCGTCCACTCCCCGGTGCCGTAGCCGTGGAACCGCAGATGAAGCTCGACCAGCCGGGAGACGTCCTTGACCAGTTCGTTGGAGTACTTCAGGGCGGTCATGCGCTTCTTGGTCATCTTGGCGCCGACCACCTCGTGATGGTGGAAGGAGACCCGGCCGTCCTTCTCGAAGCGGCGGGTGCGCGGCTTGCCGATGTCGTGCAGCAGCGCGGCCAGCCGGAGAGTGAGGTCGGGGCCGTCCTCCTCGAGCGCGATCGCCTGCTCGAGGACGATCAGCGTGTGCTCGTAGACGTCCTTGTGCCGGTGGTGCTCGTCGCTCTCCAGGCGCAGCGCCGGCAGCTCGGGCAGGACGTACTCGGCGAGCCCGGTGTCGACCAGCAGCGACAGCCCCTTGCGCGGTTGCGCGGACAGCAGGAGCTTGTTGAGCTCGTCCCGGACCCGTTCCGCCGAGACGATCTCGATCCGCCCCGCCATCTCCGTCATGGCGGTGACGACCTCGGGGGCCACCGTGAAGTCCAGCTGGGCGGCGAACCGGGCGGCCCGCATCATGCGCAGGGGGTCGTCCGAGAAGGACTCCTCCGGCGTGCCCGGGGTCCTCAGCACACGGGCCGCGAGATCCTCCAGGCCGCCGTGCGGGTCGACGAAGGTCTTCTCCGGCAGCGCCACGGCCATCGCGTTGACCGTGAAGTCGCGGCGGACCAGGTCCTCCTCGATGGAGTTACCGTACGACACCTCCGGCTTGCGGGAGGTGCGGTCGTAGGCCTCCGACCGGTAGGTGGTGATCTCGATCTGGTAGCCGCCCTTGTGCGCGCCGACCGTACCGAAGGCGATCCCCACCTCCCAGACGGCGTCCGCCCACGGCCGGACGATCTTCAGTACGTCCTCGGGGCGGGCGTCGGTGGTGAAGTCCAGGTCGTTGCCGAGCCGGCCGAGCAGCGCGTCACGGACCGATCCGCCGACCAGGGCGAGCGAGAACCCGGCCTCCTGGAAACGGCGGGCGAGGTCGTCGGCGACGGGGGCCACCCGCAGCAGCTCGGTGACCGCGCGCTGCTGCGCCTGGCTCAGGGCAGAGGGAGTGTCTTCGTTGGGGTTCGGCACAACAGAAGAGGGTACGTGCCCCGCGCGCCCGAAGGCGGCCCGGCCGGAGACGGTCATCGGCGTACGCCCGCCCCACGGCGCCGCGTCGAGGCGACGGGACAGCTCCCTGCATACCCACCGCAAGCGCAGCTCTCGCGGCGTACGGCCGCTCTCCCCTCGATACTGGATATAGAGGACGACGCCACGACTGTTCGCCGATCTTGTGAAGGAGACCGCGGCACTTCCCTTCAGCGCGCATCGTTACCATGCGTGGACGCACATTCCGACGACCACTGACGACGACGAGGGACGGGCGAGCGCGTGGCCGAGGCGGCTGACTTCCAGGGGACCAGTGCCTCACCTGCCCGCCGGTGGCTGCGGCGCGCCGGAGCGCTGCTCACCGGGGCGCCACTGCTGGCCGGTCTGCTCCAGCTGCCCGCCGCCGCGCCCGCACAGGCCGCCTCCTCCGACACGGTGTCCGTCTCCCTGGACTCGCTCACCCCCAGTGCCCCCACGGACGGCGACACGCTGACCGTGTCCGGCACGGTGACCAACAACGGCAAGCAGACCGTCACCGACGCCCATGTGGGCCTCCGGGTCGGCCCCCAGCTGACCACCCGGTCGGACATCGACTCCGTCGCCCGGCACTCCGACGATCCGCAGGGCAGCACCGGCTCCGAGGTCGGCGGCAAGTACGAGGAGAAGTTCGCAAAGCTCGCCCCGGGCGTCGCCCAGCACTTCAGCATCTCCGTCCCCGTCGACAAGCTCGGCCTCGACGACGACGGCGTCTACGAATTCGGTGTCGCCCTCTCCGGCGAGACCTCCGCCCAGCCCTGGTCCCGGGTGCTCGGCATCCAGCGGACCTTCCTGCCGTGGCAGCCCTCGGACGCCGACACCAAGACCAGGACGACGTTCCTGTGGCCGTTGCTGTCCACGGTCCACCTGACGGCCAAGACCGGCGCGGGGGACCTCCAGACGCCGGAGTTCCTGAACGACGACCTGGCGAAGGACCTGGCGCCCGGCGGCCGACTGGCCCAGATGGTGGACCTGGGCAAGGATCTCGACATCACCTGGGTGATCGATCCGGACCTGCTGGCCTCGGTCGACGCGATGGCCGTGGGCAACTACCGGCTCCAGGCCGCCGACGGCACGAGCACGCCCGGCCCGCGCGAGCACCAGGAGGTCGCCAAGCAGTGGCTGGCCGCCCTGCAGAAGGCGGTGGCCGGCAAGGAGGTCGTCGCCCTGCCGTTCGCCGACCCCGACCTGGCCTCCCTCGCGCACAACGGCACCAGCGTCACCGGCTCGCTCAGCCACCTCAAGGACGCCACCGACGTCGCCGCGACCACCGTCAAGACCGTGCTCCACGTCACCCCGAGCACCGACTTCGCCTGGCCGGTCGACGGCGCCGTGGACCGGTCGATCATGAAGGTCGCGACCTCCGCCGGGGCCGACCGGGTGATCGCCCGCAGCGACAGCCTCCAGGAGACCGCCGGGCTGCCCTACACGCCGTCCGCCGCCCGCCCGGTCGGCGGGGGCACCACGGCCGTGGTCGCCGACAGCCGGCTGTCCACGGCGTTCGAGGGCGATCTGACGAAGGCGGGCGCGACCACCCTGGCGGTCCAGCGGTTCCTGGCCCAGAGCCTGGAAGTGAACGCGCAGACCGACAAGCAGCGCAGCATCCTCGTCGCCCCGCAGCGCATGCCCTCGGCGAGCCAGGCGCAGGCGATGGCGGCAGCCGTGAAGGCGCTCCAGGGGGGCACCTGGAGCCAGCCCCAGAACCTCACCGCGACCGCCAAGGACAAGCCCGACCCGGCCGCCACCACCCGCATCCCCCCGGCGTCCGCCTATCCCTCCTCGCTGCGCCGGCAGGACCTGCCGCGCACTGCCTTCGAACAGATCGCCCGCACCCAGGCCAAGCTCGACAACTTCCGCGTGATCCTCACCGACCAGTCCCGGGTCGTCACCCCGTTCGGGCGGGCCATAAACCGGGACATGTCCACGTCCTGGCGGGGCCACCGCGGCGCGGCCGAAGGCTACCGGGACGGTGTGGAGGCCTGGCTCGACGAGCTGGCCGACCAGGTCAAGCTGATCGACAAGTCCGAGACCAAGCTCTCGGGCCGCAGCGCCACCATCCCGGTCACGGTCCAGAACAACCTGGTCCAGCCCGTCGGCCACCTGGTACTGCGCCTGGAGTCGACGATGCCGACCCGTCTGGAGATCGGCGGCAAGGCCTACGACGAACAGCCCGTGGAGATCTCCGGCGGGCACAGCCAGTCGGTGAAGTTCACCACCTCGGCCAACGCCAACGGCCGCGTCGCGGTCATCGCCCAGCTGTACACCGAGGACGGCCGCAAATACGGCGAACCCGTCACCTTCGACGTGAAGGTCACGGAGGTCACCCCCACCGTGATGCTGGTCATCGGCGGTGGCGTCCTGCTCCTCGTCCTCGCCGGCTTCCGGATGTACACCCAGCGCAAGCGCGCCGCCGCCCGGAAGCCCGAGGACGACGGCCCCGGCACGGCGCCGGAGGACCCGGAGGAACCCGGGAACCCCGGGGCACCCGAAGGCCGTCTCCCCCAGGAGTCCGAGTCCGACCCCGGGGCAGACGACCCGGAGCAGCCGAGTGACCCTGCGCCGGACACCGCACCGGAAAGCGCCGACCCGTCCGGGACGGGTGAGAGAGTGGACCGTTGAGCGATGTCGTGGCCGGTGGGCCCGGGACGATGAGGTGGGGTAAGCATGAACGCGCCGTACGACGGTGACCGCGGCCAGGGCGCGGCCGGCTCGGGCTACCCCGAGCCGCCGCCCGAGCCCGGCCAGGTGCCGCCGCAGCATGCGGCGGACATGTATCTCCAGGACGCCTACGAGCAGGACCCGTACCGGGCGCACGACCTGGCCGCCCAGGATCCGGTCGCCGAGGCGCTCTACGACCGTGCCGCGCACCCGCCACCGCCACCGGGCTCGCACGAAGCGCAGCAGCCGCTGTACGCGCCGCCCGCCCAGTCGCCCTACGCGCCCGACCCCCGGGTGTGGGCACAGCCGCCGGCGCCCGAGCCGGGCGCAGCCGCCACCCAGTACCTGCCGTACGGCGAGGACCCGCGCACGACCCAGTTCGTGGGTGTGGACGACCTGGTCACGCACTCCGGCGAGGAGTACCACGAGCCGGACGCCTTCGCGCATCTCTTCAAGGACCAGCAGCACAGCGGCGGACACGCGCCGATGGATCCCCCGGCCGCCGCGGGCCAGTACCCGCAGCAGTACGGCCAGAGCCCGCAGCAGGCCCACGCCTACGCCGGCGGCTACCCGGCCGGTCCGGCCGCGCACGGGTATCCGGCGCGGTCCGCGGATGCCGCGCCGGCCGTCCCGGCGGACCCCGGGCAGCCGGAGGTTCCCGCGGCCGGTGACAACCCCGCCGGTGCCGTGGCTCCGGTGGCTCCGGTGGCTCCCGCGAAGAAGGGCGGGAAGGCCGCCGGACTGCTGAAGTCCAGCGCCGTCATGGCGGCGGGCACGATGGTCTCCCGCCTGACCGGTTTCATCCGCTCCGCGCTGATCGCCGCCGCGCTCGGCCTCGGCTTCCTCGCCGACTCCTTCCAGGTGGCCTACCAGCTGCCGACCATGATCTACATCCTCACCGTCGGCGGCGGCCTGAACTCCGTGTTCGTGCCCCAGCTCGTGCGCTCCATGAAGGAGGACGAGGATGGCGGCGAGGCCTTCGCCAACCGGCTGCTGACCCTGGTGATGGTCGCGCTGGCCGCGCTGACCGGGCTCGCGATGTTCGCCGCGCCGCTGCTGGTGCGGCTGCTGGCCAACCCCGTGGCCAGCAACCCCGCGGCCAACGACGTCGCGGTCACCTTCACCCGCTACTTCCTGCCCTCGATCTTCTTCATGGGCATCCACGTGGTGATGGGGCAGATCCTCAACGCGCGCGGGAAGTTCGGCGCGATGATGTGGACCCCGGTCCTGAACAACATCGTCATCATCGTGACGCTCGGCATGTTCATCTGGGTCTACGGCACCGCCGCCAACTCCCACATGGACGTCACCAGCATCCCGCCGGAGGGCCAGCGGCTCCTCGGCGTCGGTGTGCTGCTCGGCCTGGTCGTCCAGGCGCTGGCGATGATCCCCTACCTGCGAGAGACCGGCTTCCGGATCCGGCTGCGCTTCGACTGGAGGGGCCACGGCCTGGGCAAGGCCGCGATGCTCGCCAAGTGGACGGTCCTGTTCGTCCTCGCCAACCAGGCGGGCGCCATGGTGGTGACCCAGCTGTCGACCGCCGCCGGCGCGGACTCCGGCGTCAAGGGCACCGGCTTCGCCGCCTACGCCAACGCCCAGCTGATCTGGGGCCTGCCGCAGGCCATCATCACCGTGTCCCTGATGGCCGCGCTGCTGCCGCGCATCTCGCGCTCGGCCTCCGAGAACGACACGGGCGCCGTCCGCGACGACATCTCCCAGGGTCTGCGCACCACCGCCGTCGCCATCGTGCCCATCGCGTTCGGGTTCGTCTCGCTCGGCGTCCCGATGTGCACGCTGATCTTCGGCTCCGCCGGCACGGGCGCGGCCACCAACATGGGCTACATGCTGATGGCCTTCGGCCTCGGCCTGATCCCGTACTCCGTGCAGTACGTCGTCCTGCGTGCCTTCTACGCGTACGAGGACACCCGCACCCCCTTCTACAACACGGTCATCGTGGCCGCCGTCAACGCCGGCGCCTCGGCCCTGTGCTACTTCGTGCTGCCGGCCCGCTGGGCGGTCGCGGGCATGGCCGCCGCCTACGGTCTCGCCTATGCCATCGGAGTGGGCGTCGCCTGGCGCCGGCTGCGCAAGCGGCTGGGCGGGGACCTGGACGGGTCCCGGGTGATCCGTACGTACGCACGCCTGGGCATCGCCTCGGTACCGGCCGCCCTGCTCAGCGGCGCGGCCTGCTACGGCGTCGGGCACACTCTGGGCCTGGGTGTCGTCGGCTCCTTCGCCGCGCTGATCGCCGGCGGTGCCGTCCTGTTCGGCGTCTTCTTCGTCGCCGCGCGCCGGATGCGCATCGAGGAACTCAACTCGCTCGTCGGTATGGTGCGGGGACGTCTGGGGCGCTGAGGCGAGGGTAGGCGCACAACCATCGTCCGCCGCCGTGTGTCGTGCATAGCGGCCGACTGTGGGCACAATTGGTTTCGGCGTCGGACAGCGTGCAACGGATGGGGAGGCAGGGACGACGGTGGCGGAACGGAGCACAGCTGCCGTCGACGTGGCAGACAACAGCGGTGAGCAGCCGCTGACCGCCAAGGCGGACCAGTCCACGGCCGACGGGGTGGCCAAGAACCCGGAGCGGGACACGGACAGCGACGAGGCACAGGGGAGCGGCGGCACCGAGGGTCCCGGACGGAAGGCCTCCACGCCGGAGTTGCACAGCGGTCACAAGCTCGCGAGGCGCTACCGACTGGAGGAGTGCGTCACCCGTCTGGACGGGTTCAGCAGCTGGCGTGCGGTCGACGAGAAGCTCCGCCGTGCCGTCGGCGTCCACGTCCTGCCCGCGGACCACGCCCGCGCCCGCTCCGTCCTCGCCGCCGCCCGTTCCTCCGCGCTCCTCGGCGACCCCCGCTTCGTCCAGGTCCTCGACGCCGTCGAGGAGAACGACCTCGTCTACGTCGTCCACGAGTGGCTGCCGGACGCCACCGAGCTGTCCACCCTCCTCACCGGCGGCCCGCTGGAGCCGCACGACGCCTACCAGATGGTCAGCCAGGTCGCCGCGGCCATGGCCGCCGCGCACCGGGAAGGCCTCGCCCATCTGCGGCTGAACCCGAACGCCGTCCTGCGCACCTCCACCGGCCAGTGGCGCATCCGCGGCCTCGCCGTGAACGCGGCACTGCGCGGCATCAGCTCCACCACCCCGCAGCGCGCCGACACCGAGGCGATCGGCGCCCTGCTGTACGCGGCGCTGACCCAGCGCTGGCCGTACGAGAACGACGCCTACGGTCTGGCCGGCCTGCCCAAGGACATCGGTCTCATCGCCCCGGACCAGGTGCGGGCCGGTGTGCACCGCGGGCTGTCCGAGCTGTCCATGCGCGCGCTGGTCAACGACGGCGCCACGGCCTCCCGGCACGAGGCGCCGTGCACCACGCCGGAGGAGCTGGTGAAGGCGATCGGCGAGATGCCGCGCATCCGCCCGCCGGAGCCGGCGTTCACGGCGCCGCCGGACTACCAAGGCACGACCTACCAGCAGGGCAGCTACGGCCGACCGGCGCCGCACGCCGGTGCCCCCCAGCCCATCGTGCCCCCGCCGCCCCCGTTGCAAAGCCGCACCGGCAAGGCCCTGAAGTGGGCGGTGTCGGCCCTGCTCATCGCCGCGCTGGGCCTGGGCAGCTGGCAGCTGGCGGACGCCCTGATGGGCCACAACGACAAGTCGGACGACACCAACAAGAGCCAGACCACGGACGGCGGCGGCAAGAACGCCGTGAAGCCGAAGCCGGTGCCGATAAAGATCCGGAACGGCGAGGAGTTCGTCGCCAAGCCACCCGCCCAGAGCCCCGCCACCGTTGCGAACACCTACGACGGTGACGCGTCGACGTACTGGAAGACCAAGAGCTTCAACGAGGGCCCCCCGATCGCGCCCTACAAGCCGGGCGTCGGCATCGTGTACGACCTCGGCTCGGCCAAGAAGGTCCGCACGGCCACCATCGACATGCGCTACGGCGGTGACCACACGACGGTCGAGCTGTACGCCGCGGACTCGTTGACCCCGGCCTCGATGGACTCCATGACGCAGATCGGCAGCGTGACGACCACGGGCACCACCGCCACGGTGAAGGTGACCAAGCAGATCAAGACGCAGTACGTCCTCGTCTGGCTGACGGCCGTGCCGAATTCGGGGTACGACTCGGTCCTGTACGCCAGCGCCGGCTACAAGCAGGCCATCGGCGAAGTGAAATTCACGGGCTGACGTCTCACCCGGACCGGAGGGGGCAGATGGCGGAGGGTGCCGGATACGACGGAGTGGGCGACCGGGACCTGCTCTCCCGCCACGTGGACGGCGACCCGGAGGCCTTCGGCGAGATCGTGCGGCGGCACCGGGACCGGCTCTGGGCCGTGGCCCTGCGGACGCTGGGCGACCGGGAAGAGGCGGCGGACGCCGTACAGGACGCCCTGGTGTCGGCCTACCGGGCCGCCCACACCTTCCGGGGCCAGTCGGCCGTCACGACATGGCTGCACCGGATCACGGTGAACGCCTGCCTGGACCGGGCGCGGAAGGCAGCCTCCCGCAAGACGGCCCCGGTGGACGACACCGCGCGGCTGGAGCAGCTGCTGGAGCCCCACGAGTCCGCCTCGGCACCGGCCGAGCGCAAGGACGTGCACCGTCAGCTCCTCGAAGCACTGGGCACCCTTCCCGCGGAACAGCGGGCCGCTCTGGTCCTGGTGGACATGCAGGGCTATCCCGTGGCCGAGGCCGCGCGGATCCTGGATGTGCCGACGGGGACGGTGAAGAGCCGGTGCGCTCGGGGCCGGGCCAGACTGCTGCCCCTGCTCACGCATCTGCGGCCCGAAGGCGCCGAAGACCCACGGCCGGGCGATACCGGGGGCGCAGAGGAAAACGGTTCGGGACGGAACCGGCGGCAAGGGCCATCCGTCCCACCGGCGACGGGGTCACCGAGCGAACACTCCAGGGGCGCGGGACCGAGCGATTCAGCCGTAGTGAAGGGCGGAGGTGGGCGAGCGTGACGTCGACGACGGACACGACCGGGCACCCGGACGTCGCGGAGATCTCCGACCTCACCGAGGGCCTGCTCGCACCGGACCGGGACAGTGCCGTGCGGCGCCACCTGGGGGTGTGCGCCTCGTGCGCGGACGTGTACGCCTCACTGGAAGAGATCCGTGGCCTGCTCGGTTCCATGCCGGAGCCGGAGCGCATGCCGGATGACATCGCCGTACGCCTCGACGCCGCCCTCGCCACCGAGGCAGCGCGGAACGCCGACGCCGAGGACGCCACGGGCGATGTTTCACGTGAAACATCACTCGCCGCGGACCAGCGCGCCGGACGGCCGGCGGATCACTCCGCCGACCGCCCCGCAGGGCGCGCCCGTGCGGCGACCGGACCGGGACGCAAAGGCACCGAGCGCGGCCGGCGACGGGGCCGGTTCGTCCTGGGCACGGTTCTCACGGCCGCGGTCCTGGGCGCCGGCAGCCTGCTGGTGACGTCCCTGTCCGGCACCTCCGACCATCCGTCGGCCCATGGGACACCGACTGCCTCGGCCGGCACCTTCTCCGGCGACAGTGTGGAGAACCAGGTCCATTCCCTTCTCACCGCGGAGAAGACGCTGCCGCGTGCTGGGGACGGGCCGCGGCAGCACCCGGACGGCGGGCCGCACTCGTTCGGGTCCACCGAGGGACCGAACACCTTGATCCAGACCGCGGTCCCGGTCCCCGACTGTGTCCGGCAGGCGCTCCGGCAGAGCACCGACGTGCTCGGGGCCAAGACGGGAACCTACGCGGGCAGGTCGGCCTATCTCGTCGTGGTGGCCGACGCCCGTGACAGCGCGCGGGTCACGGCCTATGTGGTCGACGCGTCCTGCGTACAGCATCAGCCGTCGTCGGCCGGCGAGGTCCTGCTGAAGCGGTCCCTGGCGCGTCCATAGGCCGTTGGACCACTCCTTCGGACGCTCCGGGGCAGGCGTGTGCCCGGACACACCGGGAATGCACGACCCGTAGGATCCGTTGGGTGGGGTGAGAGTCCCGAAAGGGGCTCCGCCGGTCGACTGACGCAGACCAGAGACGAGGAATCAAGCCGTGAGCGATGTCCGTAACGTGATCATCATCGGCTCCGGGCCCGCAGGCTACACGGCGGCGCTGTACACCGCCCGTGCATCGCTGAAGCCCCTGGTGTTCGAAGGCGCCGTCACCGCGGGCGGTGCGCTGATGAACACCACCGAGGTCGAGAACTTCCCGGGCTTCCGCGACGGCATCATGGGGCCGGACCTCATGGACAACATGCGGGCCCAGGCCGAACGCTTCGGTGCCGAACTCGTTCCGGACGACATCGTCTCCGTCGATCTGACCGGTGAGATCAAGACCGTCACCGACACCGCGGGCACCGTCCACCGGGCGAAGGCCGTCATCGTCACCACCGGCTCCCAGCACCGCAAGCTGGGCCTGCCGAACGAGGACATGCTCTCGGGCCGTGGTGTCTCCTGGTGCGCCACCTGTGACGGGTTCTTCTTCAAGGAGCACGACATCGCCGTGATCGGCGGCGGGGACACCGCGATGGAGGAGGCCACGTTCCTCTCGCGGTTCGCCAAGACGGTCACGATCGTCCACCGCCGGGACACCCTGCGCGCCTCCAAGGCGATGCAGGAGCGCGCCTTCGGTGACCCGAAGATCAAGTTCGTCTGGGACAGCGAGGTCGCCGAGATCCAGGGTGACCAGAAGCTCTCCGGTCTGAAGCTGCGCAACCTCAAGACCGGCGAGCTGTCCGAGCTGCCCGTGACGGGCCTGTTCATCGCCATCGGTCACGACCCGCGCACCGAGCTGTTCAAGGGCCAGCTGGACCTGGACGAGGAGGGCTACCTGAAGGTCGCCTCGCCGTCCACCCGTACCAACGTGACCGGTGTGTTCGCCGCCGGTGACGTGGTCGACCACACCTACCGCCAGGCGATCACCGCGGCCGGTACCGGCTGCGCCGCCGCTCTGGACGCCGAGCGCTACCTCGCCGCCCTCGCGGACGAGGAGCAGGCGGAGCCCGAGAAGACGGCTGTCTGACCTTCCCCTTTCCCCGCCCCACCGCGTAACCGAGGTAAGGAGCCCACTGTGGCCGGCAACGTGAAGACTGTGACCGACGCGACCTTCGAGGAGGAGGTCCTCAAGAGCGACAAGCCCGTTCTGGTGGACTTCTGGGCCGAATGGTGCGGTCCGTGCCGCATGATCGCCCCGTCCCTGGAGGCGATCGCGGCCGAGCACGGCGACAAGATCCAGATCGTCAAGCTCAACATCGACGAGAACCCGAACACGGCCGCCAAGTACGGCGTCATGTCCATCCCCACCCTGAACGTCTACCAGGGCGGCGATGTCGCCAAGACGATCGTGGGCGCCAAGCCGAAGGCCGCCCTCCTGCGCGACCTGGACGAGTTCATCACGGAGTGACGTTTCACGTGAAACACAATGGGGCCAACCCGCTTGGGTTGGCCCCATTGCTATAGCGGCCTCTCCTCTTGCTAGAGCGGCCTCAGCGCGGGTTCCTTCTGGACCGCTCCGAGCAGCCGGTCCAGTGCCATCTCCACGTCTTCCTTCCAGGAGAGCGTGGACCGCAGCTCCAGCCGCAGCCGGGGATGGGCGGGATGCTGCCGGACCGTCTTGAAGCCCACGGCCAGCAGATGATCGGCGGGCAGGAGACAGGCGGGCTGCTCCCATCGGGCGTCACCGAACGCCTCGATCGCCTTGAAGCCCCGGCGCAGCAGATCCTTGGCGACCGTCTGTACCAGCACCCGGCCCAGTCCCTGCCCCTGATAGCCGGGCAGGACGGACCCGGTGATCAGCTGCACGGCGTCCGGCGAGACCGGGCTCGTGGGGAAGGCCGTCGAGCGCGGGACATAGGCCGGCGGGGCGTAGAGCACAAACCCCGCCGGGACGTCGTCGACGTACACCACCCGTCCGCACGATCCCCAGTCCAGCAGGACGGCGGAGATCCAGGCCTCCTTCTCCAGCGCGGTGGTGCCCGCCGTCACCGCCGCCTCGCCGCTGACCGGGTCCAGCTCCCAGAAGACACAGGAGCGACAGCGCTGGGGAAGGTCCTGAAGGTTGTCCAGAGTGAGCGGCACGAGCCGACGCCCCATGAAGGCTGATCCTCGCTTCCTTCACCCGCCGCATCGCGAGCGGCTGACAGCTGCTGACCGGTGGATACGCCTAGCTGATCGCATCGTATCCACGATCCGATTCACTCGATACCGTGCCAAAGCAAAGAGCGGGCCGTGTCCGGTACACACCGGACACGGCCCGCTCCACTGCTGCGAAGGGTGCGAACGGCTGGACTCAGTCCTGCGTCTCGCCGCCGTCGCCGTCCTGAAGGCTCTTCTGGAGTGCCAGCTTCTCGCCCGGGGCAAAGGTGCTGAGGATCCTCTCGAGATCCTCGGCGGAGGCGAACTCGACGGTGATCTTGCCCTTCTTCTGCCCCAGCTCGACCTTCACCCGCGTCTCGAACCGGTCCGAGAGCCGGGTGGCCAGCTCGCTCAACGCCGGGGAGGGTACGGAACCGGCCCGGGGCCCCCGGGTACGCGAGGCCTTCTGAGGCCGTGAGCCCATCAGGGTCACGATCTCTTCCACGGACCGCACCGACAGGCCCTCGGCGACGATCCGGTGGGCCAGCCGGTCCTGTTCCTCGGAGTCCTCCACGGCCAGCAGTGCCCGCGCGTGGCCGGCCGAGAGCACTCCGGCGGCCACCCGCTTCTGCACGGTCGGCGACAGCTTCAGCAGACGCAGGGTGTTGGAGACCTGCGGGCGCGAACGCCCGATTCGGTCGGCCAGCTGGTCGTGGGTGCAGTTGAAGTCCTTCAGCAGCTGGTCGTAGGCAGCGGCCTCTTCGATCGGGTTCAGCTGCGCACGGTGCAGGTTCTCCAGCAGCGCGTCCAGGAGGAGCTTCTCGTCCTCCGTGGCCCGTACGATCGCCGGGATGGCCTGCAGACCGGCCTCACGGCACGCGCGCCAGCGGCGCTCGCCCATGATCAGCTCATAGCGGCCGGGCCCCAGCTGCCGCACCACGACGGGCTGCAGGAGGCCGACCTCCTTGATGGAGGTGACCAGTTCCTGGAGCGCGTCCTCGTCGAAGATCTCGCGCGGCTGGCGCGGGTTCGGCGTGATGGCGTCCAGAGGGATCTCGGCGAAGTGGGCACCCACCGGGGCCGCCGGCACCTCGACGGCGGGGCTCGCCGGAACATCCTCGATGTCCTGTGCGGCGGGCGGCAGCGTGGCCACCTTGGCCGCGGCCACTCCGCGGTCGCCGGTCAGCACCGGGACGGCCGCGGGGGAGGTGGAGCCTCCACCCCCCAGCGCCGCGGAGGCCGGCGTCCTCTCGGACGGGGCAGCGGGGATCAGTGCGCCGAGACCACGGCCCAGACCCCTCCGTCGCTCACTCACTGAATCCCCTCCACCATGCTCTGGTCTTTCTGGGCGCCGATGTGGGCCTGGCTCGCGTCATAGCTGATGCCGACGCCCCTCAGCGCGATTTCCCGGGCCGCCTCGAGGTACGAGAGGGCACCGCTCGATCCTGGATCGTAGGTCAGCACCGTCTGCCCGTAGCTCGGCGCCTCGGAGATACGGACCGAGCGGGGAATGCTCGTCCGCAGCACCTCGTCGCCGAAGTGGCTGCGCACCTCTTCCGCGACCTGCGAGGCGAGACGCGTCCGGCCGTCGTACATGGTGAGCAGGATGGTCGACACGTGCAGGTCGGGGTTGAGGTGCCCCCGCACCAGGTCGACGTTGCGCAGGAGCTGACCGAGTCCCTCCAGCGCGTAGTACTCGCACTGGATCGGAATCAGCACCTCGGCGCCCGCGACGAGCGCGTTGACCGTCAACAGGCCCAGCGAGGGCGGGCAGTCGATGAGGATGTAGTCCAAGGGCTGCTCGTACGCCTGGATGGCCCGTTGCAGCCGGCTCTCCCGGGCCACCAGGGACACCAGCTCGATCTCCGCACCGGCGAGATCGATGGTGGCCGGGGCACAGAAGAGGCCCTCGACGTCGACGACGGGCTGGACCACCTCGGCGAGAGGCTTGCTCTCTACCAACACGTCGTAGATGGAGGGAACTTCGGCATGGTGGTCGATCCCGAGGGCGGTGGACGCGTTGCCCTGCGGGTCCAGGTCGATCACCAGGACCCGGCCACCGTGCAGAGCCAGCGAGGCGGCAAGGTTGACGGTCGTCGTCGTCTTGCCCACGCCGCCCTTCTGGTTGGCGACCACGATGACTCGGGTCTGCTCCGGTCGTGGCAGGCCTGCGCCGGCGCGGCCGAGAGCCTCCACCGCCAGTTGGGCCGCTCGACCGATGGGAGTGTCGTCCATCGGGGGCGGTGTTTCACGTGAAACATCCGCTCCCATCGACTCGGTACGGGGACCGGGGACCGGATCGGTCATCGGTCCCGCGATGTTGGCGTCGGACCGCAAGGATTCACTCTCCTCGACTTCAGGCTCGCGATGAACAGAGCCTCCCATGTCTTCGGGGTCGTGAACCAGTGAGGCCTGTCCATCTGTGGAGAAATCCACCTCTGTGGACAACTCCGTGCCCCTGGAGAGGGACGAAGCCTCCGGGGAGCGGGGCGAAGCCTCCCAGGAGCGGGACGGGACCTCCGGGGAAACGGGATCCTCTCCGAGTGCACCGAGAGGCTTCCGGTCGCGAGGTTCGGCCGCAGCGCGGCCACGACTGATAATGCCGTGCAGCAGTGAGCGACGTTTCACGTGAAACACGATGCACAGCCACTGCGACCGGACCTTTGCGACACTCCGGCTTGCCCGGGTTCGGCAGCTTGTGTGGAGTACGTCCCATCGTCAGGACGGGTCAGCGTCGACGGCCCCCTCCGGCCCGCCGACGCGCGCCCGTCCTCCGGCTCAGCGGCGCCGGCGGGCCCGACCGGTACGGGCGGCCTTGGCTCGCTTGGCGGCGAAGCGCACACCACCCGGACTCTCGCCGACCTCGACCCGCACCACGGTGGACAGCGGGTCCACGACGCCCTCACCCACATGCAGGATGGACGTCTCCACCGCTCCCAGCTTGCTCAGTGCGGTGGCCGCCGCCTTCAGCTCCTCCTCGGCGGTGTCGCCCTTGAGCGCGAGCATCTCGCCGTACGGGCGCAGCAGCGGAATGCCCCAGGTGGCCAGGCGGTCCAGCGGAGCCACGGCCCGTGCCGTCACCACATGGACCGGCGGCAGTTTGCCCATGACCTCCTCGGCCCGGCCGCGCACCACGGTGACATGGCCCAGGCCGAGCAGCTCGACGACCTCGGTGAGGAAGTTGGTACGACGCAGCAGGGGTTCCAGCAGGGTGATGTTGAGGTCGTCGCGGACCAGGGCCAGCGGGATGCCCGGCAGCCCCGCACCGGAACCGACATCGCAGACCGTCACCCCCTCCGGAACGGCCTCGGAGAGCACCGCGCAGTTCAGCAGGTGCCGCTCCCACAGGCGGGGCACTTCCCGCGGACCGATCAAGCCGCGCTGCACGCCTGCCTCGGCGAGCAGCTCCGCATAGCGGACCGCATCGGCGAAGCGCTCACCGAACACTTGCCGCGCCTGCTCGGGCGCGGGGGGAAGCTCCGCTGCCTCCGTCACGGGGACCGTCCTTCCGTACAGCGCCGGCGCTTCGCGCACCGGCCACCAGAACTACCAGGCTGACAAAGTTCGGCCCCGCCTGCTCAACAGACGGGGCCGGTGGAACGGGGGCCGATCAGGCGGGCAGCACGACGACGAAGCGCTGCGGCTCCTCGCCCTCGGACTCGCTGCGCAGCCCCGCGGCCTTGACCGCGTCGTGCACGACCTTGCGCTCGAACGGGGTCATCGGCTTGAGCTTCACGGGCTCGCCGGTGCTCTTCGCCTCGGCGGCGGCCTTGGCACCCAGCTCGGACAGCTCGGAGCGCTTCTTGGCGCGGTAACCCGCGATGTCCAGCATCAGCCGGCTGCGGTCACCGGTTTCCCGGTGCACGGCCAGCCGCGTCAGCTCCTGCAGTGCCTCCAGCACCTCGCCGTCCCGGCCGACCAGCTTCTGCAGGTCACGGCTGCCGGAGTCGCTGATGATCGACACGGAGGCGCGGTCGGCCTCGACGTCCATGTCGATGTCGCCGTCGAGGTCGGCGATGTCCAGCAGACCCTCCAGGTAGTCCGCCGCGATCTCACCCTCCTGCTCCAGGCGGGTGAGGGTGTCTGCACCCTCGGCAGCGGCGGAGGTGGTGCCTTCCGTCACGGGATGGGCTCCTTCTTACTTCTTGGACGGGGACTTGGGCCGCTGCGGGCCACCCTTGCGCTGGCCGGACTGGGCCTTGCTGCGGGTGCCGGAGCCGGGCTTCTGGGGCTGCTCGGCAGCCTCGGGCTTGGCGTCCTGCGGTGCGTCGGACTTCTCCAGCGACGGCGAGTCGCCCGCCTTGGTCCCGCCGGTCTGACGCTGGGACTTGCTCTGGCGCTTGGGCTGCTGGCGCCGGGGGGCGGTGGCGGTGGCCGTGGCCGTGGTGGTACCGGCGGCCGTGCCGTCCTCGGACTGTGCCGTGGCCTGGGCCACGCTCTTCGTCACGGTGCCGTCGGCCTGGGCGGCGAGACCGGCCTTGTTGAGCGCGTTGACGAACTTGCGCTCGAACTCGTTGCGGTCGCGGCCCTTGGCGACGATCGCCTTCACGATGGCCTTCTCGCTGCGCCGGCGGATCTTGCCGTGCTGCGTGACGTGCTTGGTCAGGCGCTCCAGGTAGGCGGCCTGGGCCTTGGAACCCGGGGTCGGGTTGTTGTGGATGACGTACATCTGCTGGCCCATGGTCCACACGTTGGTGGTCAGCCAGTAGATGAGGACACCGACCGGGAAGTTCACACCGAGGACGGCGAACATGATCGGGAAGACGTACATCAGCATCTTCTGCTGCTGCATGAACGGCGTCTTCACGGTGGTGTCGACGTTCTTCGTCATCAGCTGGCGCTGCGTGTAGAACTGCGACGCCGACATCATGACGATCATGATCGCGGTCACGATGCGGACATCGGTCAGCGAGGCGTTCAGGGCGCTGACCTGGCTCTCGCTGCTGAAGAACTTGGCGGCGAGCGGGGCCCCGAAGATGTGCGCGTTCCGCGCGCTCTCGAGCAGGCCGGCGTCGATGACACCGATCTTCTTGCCCGAGGCGATGGCGGCGAGCACGTGGTACAGGGCGAAGAAGAACGGGGACTGCGCCAGGATGGGAAGGCACGAGGAGAGCGGGTTGGTGCCCGACTCCTTGTACAGCTTCATCATCTCTTCGGACTGACGCTGCCGGTCGTTCTTGTAGCGCTCCTGGATCTTCTTCATCTCCGGCTGGAGCGTCTGCATCGCGCGGGTCGCCTTGATCTGCTTCACGAAGAGCGGGATCAGGCAGATGCGGATCAGGATCACCAGCGACACGATGGACAGGCCCCAGGCCCACCCGGTGTCAGGTCCGAAGATCGCCCCGTACACCTTGTGGAACTGGACGATGACCCAGGAGACGGGCCAGGTGATGAAACTGAAAAGGCTGGCAATCGTGTCCACTAATCATGCTCCTTGGGCATGGGACGAGGTCTCTGCGGCCGGGCTCGAAGGAGACTCCGTTGGTGGCTTCGCTTCGGTGGCCGTTTCGGCGGCGGAGGACCCGCCCCTGCGTGCGCGCCAGGCGTCGCGCAGCATTTCGTGCCACCGCGGACGCTTACGCGGCGGAACATGGTCCACGCCACCCGGCGACCACGGATTGCACCGGAGGATGCGCCAGGCGGTCAGTGCGGTCCCTTTGACGGCACCGTGCCGGTCGATGGCCGTGTAGCCGTAATGGGAGCACGACGGGTAGTACTTGCATACCGGCCCCAGCAGCGGACTGATCGTCCACTGGTACAGCTTGATCAGAGCCAGCAGCGGGTACTTCATCGCGCGCCCCCTCCCAGTAGCCGCTGAAGGGCGGCGTCCAGGTCTCGGGCCAGCTGTGCGTGGTCTGCGTCGCCCGCTCCGGGCAGCGCTCGTACGACTACCAGGCTACCGGGGGGAAACAGGCCGACTCGGTCACGCATCAGGTGGCGCAGTCTGCGCTTCACTTTGTTGCGCACGACCGCGCCACCCACGGCCTTGCTCACGACGAAACCCGCACGCGTCGGGGGAGCGCTCTCCCCAGGCGCGTGCGGGTCCGTGGCACCGCTACGAAGGTGGACGACGAGCGTCGGGCGGCCTGCCCGGCGGCCTCGTCGGACCGCGGTCGCGAAGTCCTCGCGCCGCCTCAGCCGGTTCTCGGTGGGCAGCACGATGTCATGACCTGACCGGGATCAGGCGGACAGACGGGCGCGACCCTTGCTACGGCGGGACGCGAGAATCGCGCGGCCGGCACGGGTGCGCATACGCAGCCGGAAGCCGTGGGTCTTCGCGCGACGACGGTTGTTCGGCTGGAAGGTGCGCTTGCTCACTCGGGGGCTCCAGAAAATCGGTAGTGGCGGGGTGCCGTCCTGGCTGTCACCGTGCGCCCACGAGTAGCTCGCGTCACGCCCGAGTGCACCGCTTCCCGATCACCTGACGTGACCTGTGCCCATCGGAGGCAGGCGGCAGCAGCCATCGACAACTCGACCTGGTTACGGTACGCGGGGCCGAGCCGTCCGGTCAAACCGAGGGTCGCCGAGAGACACTGTCCACAGGCTGGGGACAACAACTTGAACCGCACCCGCCGCGCTGACTACCGTGGCTGGACTCCGATTCGTTCCCTTATCCCCGCCCGACCCGATTTTCATCCCGACCCGTCCCCGAACCACACGTTCGTGGGACCTGTGAGAGAGCGTGCCCTGTGGCTGACGTACCTGCCGATCTTGCCGCAGTGTGGCCGCGAGTACTGGAACAGCTGCTCGGCGAGGGCCGCGGACAGGGCGTGGAGGCCAAGGACGAGCACTGGATCCGGCGCTGCCAGCCGCTCGCGCTGGTCGCGGACACCGCCCTGCTCGCCGTGCCCAACGAATTCGCGAAGAACGTTCTGGAGGGTCGTCTGGCGCCCGTCGTCAGCGAGACCCTGAGCCGGGAGTGCGGCCGTCCCATCCGGATCGCGATCACCGTGGACGACTCCGCGGGCGAACCCCCGGCGCCTCCCGTCCAGCAGCCGGCGAAGCCGCGCTACGAGGAGCCGGAGCTGCCCTCGGGCGCGTACGAGGGCTACGGCCGGCCCCGTGGCGGCGAGCAGCCGGGCGGCGAGCAGCACTCCGAGCAGCTCCCGGCCGCCCGCCCCGACCAGCTCCCCACGGTCCGCCCGGTCTACCCGTCCGAGTACCAGCGGCCCGAGCCCGGCGCCTGGCCGCGCCCCGGGCAGGACGACTACGCCTGGCAGCAGCCCCGGCTCGGCTTCCCCGAGCGCGACCCGTACGCCTCGCCGTCCTCCCAGGACGGCTACGGCTCCGGCGCGGACGCGTACGGCGGGCCGTCCCACGACTACCGCCCCCAGGGCATGGACCGGCCGCCGTACGAGCAGCAGCGCGGCGAGTACGACTCCGCGCGGGGCGAGTACGACCCGTCCCGGACCGAGTACGACCAGCGCGACCCGGTCCGCCGTGAGCTGCCCGATCCGGCGTCCCACCGCGGCGGCCCCGGCCGCCCGGACGGACCTCCCACCGGTGCCCCCGGTCCGCTGGCCGCGCAGCCGGCGCCGGCGAGCGGCCCGGGCGAGCCGACCGCGCGGCTGAACCCCAAGTACCTGTTCGACACGTTCGTGATCGGCGCCTCCAACCGCTTCGCGCACGCGGCGGCGGTCGCGGTCGCCGAGGCACCGGCCAAGGCGTACAACCCGCTGTTCATCTACGGGGAGTCCGGACTCGGCAAGACCCATCTGCTGCACGCCATCGGGCACTATGCGCGCAGCCTGTACCCGGGCACGCGGGTGCGGTACGTCAGCTCGGAGGAGTTCACCAACGAGTTCATCAACTCCATCCGCGACGGCAAGGGCGACAGCTTCCGCAAGCGGTACCGCGAGATGGACATCCTTCTGGTCGACGACATCCAGTTCCTCGCGGACAAGGAGTCGACGCAGGAGGAGTTCTTCCACACCTTCAACACGCTCCACAACGCCAACAAGCAGATCGTGCTCTCCAGCGACCGGCCGCCCAAGCAGCTGGTCACGCTGGAGGACCGGCTGCGCAACCGTTTCGAGTGGGGCCTGATCACCGACGTCCAGCCGCCCGAGCTGGAGACGCGGATCGCGATCCTGCGCAAGAAGGCGGTCCAGGAGCAGCTGAACGCGCCGCCGGAGGTGCTGGAGTTCATCGCCTCCCGGATCTCGCGGAACATCCGTGAGCTGGAGGGCGCGCTGATCCGGGTGACGGCGTTCGCGTCGCTCAACCGGCAGCCGGTGGACCTGGGCCTGACCGAGATCGTCCTGAAGGACCTCATCCCCGGCGGGGAGGACAGCGCGCCGGAGATCACCGCCACGGCGATCATGGCGGCCACCGCGGACTACTTCGGGCTGACGGTGGAGGACCTGTGCGGGACCTCGCGCGGGCGCGCGCTGGTGACCGCGCGGCAGATCGCCATGTACCTGTGCCGCGAGCTGACGGATCTGTCGCTGCCGAAGATCGGCGCGCAGTTCGGCGGCCGGGACCACACCACCGTGATGCACGCCGACCGCAAGATCCGCGCGCTGATGGCCGAGCGGCGCTCGATCTACAACCAGGTCACCGAGCTGACCAACCGCATCAAGAACGGCTGAGCCGGCCGTACACGGGCGCCGAGGGCGCTCCGGGGCGCACACCGCCTCCGGGGCGCCCTCCGGCGTTCCCGGCCCAGTTGGGCCTCGGCGAGGCGCGCCGAGTCCCGCTGAGGCCCACCGCCGCCCCCTGATGTCCACCGGCCGCTCCGACGCCGAGGGCACCCCGCACGCGGCCGCCGACGGGCCAGGCCCCCGCCGCGGCCCTCCGGCAACGCCTCCCACCCCCTCCAACGGCCTCGGCCGGCGTCCGAGGCGCCGGATGCGACGTCTCGGGCCGTTTCCTCCCCGTCATCCCTTGTTCGATTACCTGCCTGGTTACGGCCTTCCTCCACAGATTCGGCGACTTTCTTCCGTCCACAGACTGGGGACTGCAAAGTTGTCCCGAACTGCGTCCACAGGGAGGCTGGCCCCAGGACATCCACCCAGCTCACGGGCCTGTGGAATCGTGGACGAACGATCTCCACAGACTGTGGATAACCACATCGTCCCCAGGCCGGGCGTCGCGTTTTCCACCGGTACCCCACAGGCTGGGGGCGGTTGTCCCCAGCAAACCGGGGCTTCTCCACATGGCTGTCCACTGTTCGGCAACCCGACGCCCCCGCTCACCGCGTCGAGTGAAAGGCGTCACAGGAGGCTGCCGGATTGGGTTGTGGGAAACCTGGGTATTCCTGGGGACACAGCTGGGGAGAACTGCCCTCAGCCTGTGGGCGGTGTGTGCAGAACTTTCCGTTCTCCACAGAGGGCCCAGGTTGTCCACTGCCTCCACCCACAGGACCAGTGGATAAAAAACCCGGGCTGAGCTGGGCAAACGTGGTTATCCACCGTATCCACAGGCCCTACTACTACTCCCGACTAGAGAGAGCTCGGCAATCGTTTTGAAGCGGGGGCTGTGCACAACTCGCCCTCTCGCGCCCGGCTGCCGCTCGGACCGACTTGACCCCGACGGGCACCTACTGTCAGTGCCGTGCGTCAGACTGGTCCCCGGTGTCCTTCCCGTCACAGGGGGCGGTGACACCGAGTCGGAGGACTCAGTAGCAACAGCAGGAGGCGGCTTACGGTGAAGATCCGGGTGGAACGCGACGTACTCGCGGAGGCAGTGGCCTGGGCGGCACGCAGCCTCCCGGCCCGTCCGCCGGCGCCTGTCCTCGCCGGCCTGCTGCTCAAGGCCGAGGACGGCCAGCTGAGTCTGTCGAGCTTCGACTACGAGGTCTCCGCGCGGGTGAACGTCGAGGCGGAGGTCGAGGAGGAGGGCACCGTCCTGGTCTCCGGCCGGCTGCTCGCCGACATCTCGCGCGCCCTCCCCAACCGGCCGGTGGAGATTTCCACAGACGGTGTACGGGCGACCGTGGTCTGCGGCACCTCCCGGTTCACCCTCCACACCCTGCCCGTGGAGGAGTACCCGGCCCTGCCGCAGATGCCGAACGCGACCGGCACCGTCCCCGGCGAGGTCTTCGCCGCGGCCGTCTCCCAGGTGGCCATCGCCGCCGGCCGTGACGACACGCTGCCGGTGCTCACCGGTGTGCGCATCGAGATCGAGGGCGACACGGTCACCCTGGCCTCCACCGACCGCTACCGCTTCGCGGTCCGCGAGTTCCTGTGGAAGCCGGAGAACCCGGACGCCTCCGCCGTCGCCCTGGTCCCGGCCAAGACGCTGCTGGACACCGCCAAGTCGCTGGGCGCCGGGGACAGCGTCACGCTCGCGCTGGCCGGTGCCGGCGCCGGTGAGGGCCTGATCGGTTTCGAGGGCGCCGGGCGGCGTACGACCACGCGCCTGCTCGAGGGCGACCTGCCCAAGTACCGGACGCTGTTCCCGACCGAGTTCAACTCCGTCGCCGTGATCGAGACCGCGCCGTTCGTGGAGGCGGTCAAGCGTGTGGCCCTGGTCGCCGAGCGGAACACCCCGGTGCGGCTGAGCTTCGAGCAGGGCGTGCTGATCCTGGAGGCCGGTTCCAGCGACGACGCACAGGCTGTGGAAAGGGTCGACGCCCAGCTGGAGGGCGACGACATCTCGATCGCCTTCAACCCGACGTTCCTGCTGGACGGCCTGAGCGCGATCGACTCCCCGGTGGCGCAGCTGTCGTTCACCACCTCCACGAAGCCGGCGCTGCTCAGCGGGAAGCCGGCGGTGGACGCGGAGGCCGACGACGCGTACAAGTACCTGATCATGCCGGTCCGGCTCAGCGGCTGACGTTTTCCACAGGTGTGCACGGCGCCGGGCGTCCCTGTGGATGCCCGGCACCGTGACCGGGTGGGTGCGACGATCCGGGTTCTCGGGGTGGACCAAGACCGCTCGCGGCTACGTTTCCGCAGGTCAGCGTGGGTCTCGCATGAGCGCGTATGCCCACAGCTGTGCGTGAGCGTCCGGGTTTAGGCTCGGCTCGGCACCTCGGTGCCTCTCACGCCACACAGCGACCTAAGGAACACAACTGATGGAGCTCGGTCTCGTCGGCCTCGGCAAGATGGGCGGCAACATGCGCGAGCGGATCCGCCGCGCGGGCCACACCGTCATCGGGTACGACCGCAACGCGGACGTCGCGGATGTCCACAGCCTGGAAGAGCTTGTGGGCAAGCTCAGCGGGCCGCGCGTGGTCTGGGTGATGGTCCCGGCGGGCGAGCCCACCCAGTCGACCATCGACCGGCTCGCCGAGCTGCTGGAGCCCGGCGACGTGGTCGTGGACGGCGGCAACTCCCGCTGGACCGACGACGAGCGGCACGCCGAGGAACTGGCCGCCAAGGGCATAGGCTTCGTCGACTGCGGTGTCTCCGGCGGCGTGTGGGGCCTGGAGAACGGGTACGCGCTGATGTACGGCGGCGACGCCGAGAACGTCGCCAAGGTGCAGCCGGTCTTCGACGCCCTGAAGCCGGAGGGCGACTTCGGCTCGGTGCACGCCGGCAAGGTCGGTGCGGGCCACTTCGCGAAGATGGTCCACAACGGCATCGAGTACGCCATGATGCAGGCCTACGCCGAGGGCTGGGAGCTGCTGGAGAAGGTCGACTCCGTGGAGAACGTCCGCGAGGTCTTCCGCTCCTGGCAGGAGGGCACGGTCATCCGGTCCTGGCTGCTGGACCTCGCGGTCAACGCCCTCGACGAGGACGAGCACCTGGACGCCCTGCGCGGTTACGCGCAGGACTCCGGTGAGGGACGCTGGACGGTGGAGGCGGCCATCGACAACGCCGTGCCGCTGCCGGCGATCACCGCCTCGCTGTTCGCGCGGTTCGCCTCCCGCCAGGAGGACTCGCCGCAGATGAAGATGATCGCCGCGCTGCGCAACCAGTTCGGCGGTCACGCCGTGGAGAAGAAGTAAGCCGCAGCACAAGCAGGGAGGTCGGCGGGACGACCATGCACGTCACGCATCTTTCGCTGGCCGACTTCCGCTCGTACGCCCGGGCCGAGGTCCCGCTCGACCCGGGCGTCACCGCCTTCGTCGGCCCCAACGGGCAGGGCAAGACCAACCTGGTGGAGGCGGTCGGATACCTGGCCACGCTCGGCAGCCACCGGGTCGTCTCCGACGCGCCGCTGGTGCGCATGGGCGCCGAGCGGGCGATCGTGCGGGCCCAGGTCCGCCAGGGCGACCGGCAGCAGCTGATCGAGCTGGAACTGAACCCGGGCAAGGCCAACCGCGCCCGTATCAACCGCTCCTCGCAGGTCAGACCGCGGGACGTGCTGGGGATCGTACGGACCGTGCTGTTCGCGCCCGAGGACCTCGCCCTCGTCAAGGGCGACCCGGGTGAGCGGCGGCGGTTCCTCGACGAGCTGGTCACCGCGCGCTCGCCGCGGATGGCGGGCGTGCGCTCCGACTACGAGCGGGTGCTCAAGCAGCGCAACACCCTGCTGAAGTCGGCGGCTCTCGCGCGCCGGCACGGTGGACGATCCATCGACCTGTCCACGCTCGACGTGTGGGACCAGCACCTCGCGCGCGCGGGCGCCGAGGTGCTCGCCCAGCGGCTCGACCTGGTGGCGGCGCTCCAGCCGCTGGCGGACAAGGCCTACGAGCAGCTGGCGCCCGGCGGCGGACCGGTCGCGCTGGAGTACAAGCCCTCGGCGCCGGGCGAGGCCCACACCCGCGAGGAGCTGTACGAGCAGCTGATGGCGGCCCTCGCCGAGGCGCGCAAGCAGGAGATCGAGCGGGGCGTCACCCTGGTCGGTCCGCACCGGGACGACCTGCTGCTGCAGCTCGGCCGGCTGCCCGCCAAGGGCTACGCCTCGCACGGCGAGTCCTGGTCCTACGCCCTCGCCCTCCGGCTGGCCTCCTACGACCTGCTGCGCGCGGAGGGCAACGAGCCGGTGCTGATCCTGGACGACGTCTTCGCGGAGCTGGACGCCCGCCGCCGGGAACGGCTCGCGGAACTGGTCGCTCCCGGCGAGCAGGTGCTGGTCACCGCCGCCGTGGACGACGACGTACCCCATGTGCTGGCCGGCGCCCGGTACGCGGTGGCCGGCGGGACGGTGGAGCGCGTATGAACCCCGAGGACCCCGCACCGAACACCCCCGAGGCCCCGGGCACGCCGAAGGCGGCGGGTGCCGGGGAGCCCTCCGGTGTCGACCTCGCGCGCGTGGCGTTGCGCGCCGCGAAGGAGCAGGCACGCGCGCGTGGGGACGCGGCACGGCAGAAGAAGCAGGCCCGGCGCGGCGGCGGCCTGCGCTCCGGTGCCCGCGCCGACGGACGCGACCCGCTGGAGCTGGGGGCGGCGATCAACCGGCTGATCACCGAGCGCGGCTGGGAGACGCCCGCCGCGGTGGGCGGGGTGATGGGCCGCTGGCCGCAGATCGTCGGCGAGGACCTGGCCAAGCACTGTGTGCCGCAGCGGTACGACGAGGACGAGCGGGTGCTGGTCGTGGCGTGCGACTCCACGGCCTGGGCGACCCAGCTGCGGCACCTCGCGCCCGCGCTGGTGGCCCGGCTCAACCAGGATCTGGGGCAGGGCAGCGTACGGACGATCAAAGTGCTCAACCCGGGCGGGCCGGCCCGCCGCTACGGCCCGCTGCGGGCGCCGGGCAGCACCGGTCCCGGCGATACGTACGGGTGACGTACCTCACGTCCGCGCGGGCGCGGGGGATGGCCGCCGTGGCCGTACGAGGCGGTGCGGACCGCGCCCGGATCGTCCCCGGATGGCCTTCTGACCCGCCGGTAGCCACGGGTTGACGGCTCGAAGCGCTGAGTGCCGCTGTGAGCCCCTTGGAGCCCCCATCCGCATATCGGGACCCGCCCGAGACCGGTTCAGGGCGGCACATGGGAGCTCAGGTGCCCGCAAACCCCCATCGATGTCAGTGCTACCGGTAGACTGGAAGACAATCCCGCCCCAACGTGGGGACCGCCCGGGAAAAGCTGAGCAACGCTGATCAAGGCTTACCAACGCAACATGCCGCAGCCGCTCCGGCAACCTGCCGCCGAGCCCGGCTCGTGCTGTGCCAGAAAGGGCGCTTCGTGGCCGATTCCGGCAACCCCAACGAGAACATCCCGTCCACCGACGCCGGCGTGAACGGCGAGGCCACCGAGTCCGGCGCGGCCTCAGCCTCGTACGACGCCAGCGCCATCACCGTGCTCGAAGGGCTGGACGCGGTCCGCAAGCGGCCCGGCATGTACATCGGCTCCACGGGCGAGCGCGGTCTGCACCACCTGGTGTACGAGGTCGTCGACAACTCGGTCGACGAGGCGCTGGCCGGTTACGCGGACACCATCGACGTGACGATCCTCGCCGACGGCGGGGTGCGCGTGGTGGACAACGGCCGCGGCATCCCGGTGGGCATCGTGCCCTCCGAGGGCAAGCCGGCCGTCGAGGTCGTGCTGACCGTGCTGCACGCGGGCGGCAAGTTCGGCGGCGGCGGTTACGCCGTCTCCGGCGGTCTGCACGGCGTGGGCGTGTCCGTGGTGAACGCGCTGTCCACGAAGGTCTCCGTCGAGGTGAAGACCGACGGCCACCGCTGGACGCAGGACTACAAGATGGGCGTGCCGACGGCCCCGCTGGTCAAGCACGAGGCGACCGAGGAGACCGGCACGTCGGTCACCTTCTGGGCCGACCCGGAGATCTTCGAGACCACCGAGTACTCCTTCGAGACGCTGTCCCGGCGTTTCCAGGAGATGGCGTTCCTCAACAAGGGCCTGACGATCCGGCTCACCGACGAGCGCGAGTCGGCCAAGGCCACCAGCGGCGCGGACGAGGCGGGCGCCGACGAGAAGGCCGAGGTCAAGACCGTCACGTACCACTACGAGGGCGGCATCGTCGACTTCGTGAAGTACCTCAACTCCCGCAAGGGGGACGCGGTGCACCCGACGGTCGTCTCGCTGGAGGCCGAGGACAAGGACAAGAGCCTGTCCCTCGAGGTCGCCATGCAGTGGAACAGCGGCTACAGCGAGGGCGTGTACTCCTTCGCGAACATCATCCACACCCATGAGGGCGGTACCCACGAAGAGGGCTTCCGCGCGGCGCTGACCAGCCTGATCAACAAGTACGCGCGCGACAAGAAGCTGCTGCGCGAGAAGGACGACAACCTCACCGGTGACGACATCCGCGAGGGTCTGACCGCGATCATCTCGGTCAAGCTCAGCGAGCCGCAGTTCGAGGGCCAGACGAAGACCAAGCTGGGCAACACGGAGGCCAAGACCTTCGTGCAGAAGGCGGTCTACGAACACCTCAACGACTGGCTGGACCGCAACCCGGTCGAGGCCGCGGACATCATCCGCAAGGGCATCCAGGCGGCCACCGCGCGCGTGGCGGCCCGCAAGGCGCGCGACCTGACCCGCCGCAAGGGCCTGCTGGAGACGGCGTCGCTGCCCGGCAAGCTGGCCGACTGCCAGTCCAACGACCCGGCCAAGTGCGAGATCTTCATCGTCGAGGGTGACTCCGCCGGCGGCTCGGCCAAGTCCGGCCGGAACCCGCAGTACCAGGCGATCCTCCCGATCCGCGGCAAGATCCTGAACGTGGAGAAGGCGCGGATCGACAAGATCCTGCAGAACCAGGAGATCCAGGCGCTGATCTCGGCCTTCGGCACGGGTGTGCACGAGGACTTCGACATCGAGAAGCTGCGCTACCACAAGATCATCCTGATGGCGGACGCCGACGTCGACGGCCAGCACATCAGCACCCTGCTGCTGACCTTCCTGTTCCGCTTCATGCGGCCGCTGGTCGAGGCCGGGCACGTGTACCTGTCCCGCCCGCCGCTGTACAAGATCAAGTGGGGCCGGGACGACGTGGAGTACGCCTACTCGGACCGTGAGCGCGACGCGCTGATCGAGATGGGCCGCCAGCGAGGCAAGCGCGTCCGCGAGGACTCCATCCAGCGCTTCAAGGGTCTCGGCGAGATGAACGCCGAGGAGCTGCGCGTGACCACCATGGACCAGGAGCACCGGGTCCTCGGCCAGGTCACCCTGGACGACGCCGCCCAGGCCGACGACCTGTTCTCGGTCCTCATGGGCGAGGACGTGGAGGCCCGCCGCCAGTTCATCCAGCGCAACGCCAAGGACGTCCGCTTCCTCGACATCTGAGTCGGTCTCAGCTGACCGCACCAGGAAGGATCTTCACCAGCAATGGCCGACGAGAACACCCCCGTCACCCCGGAAGAGGGCGGCGAACTCGCGATGCGTGTCGAGCCCGTCGGGCTCGAGACGGAGATGCAGCGCTCGTACCTCGACTACGCGATGTCCGTCATCGTCTCCCGCGCGCTGCCGGACGTCCGGGACGGTCTCAAGCCCGTCCACCGCCGTGTGCTGTACGCGATGTACGACGGCGGCTACCGCCCCGAGCGCGGCTTCTACAAGTGCGCCCGTGTCGTCGGCGACGTCATGGGCAACTACCACCCGCACGGCGACTCCTCGATCTACGACGCCCTGGTGCGCCTCGCCCAGCCGTGGTCGATGCGGATGCCGCTGGTGGACTCCAACGGCAACTTCGGCTCCCCGGGCAACGACCCGGCGGCGGCCATGCGCTACACCGAGTGCAAGATGGCGCCGCTGTCGATGGAGATGGTCCGCGACATCGACGAGGAGACCGTCGACTTCACGGACAACTACGACGGCCGCTCCCAGGAGCCGACCGTCCTGCCGGCCCGCTTCCCGAACCTGCTGATCAACGGCTCGGCCGGTATCGCGGTCGGCATGGCCACCAACATCCCGCCGCACAACCTGCGCGAGGTCGCGGCCGGCGCCCAGTGGTACCTGGAGAACCCGGACGTCTCCCACGAGGAGCTGCTGGACGCGCTCATGGAGCGCATCAAGGGCCCGGACTTCCCGACCGGCGCCCTGGTCGTGGGCCGCAAGGGCATCGAGGAGGCGTACCGCACCGGGCGCGGCTCCATCACGATGCGCGCGGTGGTCGAGGTCGAGGAGATCCAGGGCCGCCAGTGCCTGGTGGTCACCGAGCTGCCGTACCAGGTGAACCCGGACAACCTGGCGCAGAAGATCGCCGACCTGGTGAAGGACGGCAAGATCGGCGGCATCGCGGACGTCCGTGACGAGACGTCGTCCCGTACGGGCCAGCGCCTGGTGATCGTCCTGAAGCGGGACGCGGTGGCCAAGGTCGTGCTGAACAACCTGTACAAGCACACCGACCTGCAGACGAACTTCGGCGCCAACATGCTGGCGCTGGTGGACGGCGTGCCGCGCACGCTCTCGCTGGACGCGTTCATCCGGCACTGGGTGACGCACCAGATCGAGGTCATCGTCCGCCGGACCAGGTTCCGGCTGCGCAAGGCCGAGGAGCGGGCGCACATCCTGCGCGGCCTGCTGAAGGCCCTGGACGCCATCGACGAGGTCATCGCGCTGATCCGGCGCAGCGAGACGGTCGAGATCGCGCGCGGCGGCCTGATGGACCTGCTGGAGATCGACGAGATCCAGGCCAACGCGATCCTGGAGATGCAGCTGCGGCGCCTGGCGGCCCTGGAGCGGCAGAAGATCGTCCAGGAGCACGACGAGCTCCAGGCGAAGATCAACGAGTACAACGGGATCCTGGCCTCGCCGGTCCGCCAGCGCGGGATCGTCAGCGAAGAGCTGGCCGCGATCGTCGAGAAGTACGGCGACGACCGCCAGACCAAGCTGATCCCGTACGAGGGCGACATGTCCATCGAGGACCTGATCGCCGAGGAGGACATCGTCGTCACCGTCACGCGCGGCGGTTACGTCAAGCGGACGAAGACGGACGACTACCGGGCGCAGAGGCGCGGCGGCAAGGGCGTGCGCGGCACGAAGCTGAAGGAAGACGACATCGTCGACCACTTCTTCGTCTCCACCACGCACCACTGGCTGCTGTTCTTCACCAACAAGGGCCGGGTGTACCGGGCGAAGGCGTACGAGCTGCCCGAGGCCGGCCGGGACGCGCGCGGCCAGCACGTGGCGAACCTGCTGGCCTTCCAGCCGGACGAGGCGATCGCCGAGATCCTGGCGATCCGGGACTACGAGGCGGCGCCGTACCTGGTCCTGGCGACCAAGTCCGGTCTGGTCAAGAAGACGCCACTGAAGGATTACGATTCGCCCCGCTCCGGCGGTGTCATCGCGATCAACCTGCGCGAGCGCGAGGACGGCAGCGACGACGAACTGATCGGTGCCGAGCTGGTCTCCGCCGAGGACGACCTGCTGCTGATCAGCAAGAAGGCGCAGTCGATCCGGTTCACCGCTTCGGACGAGTCCCTCCGCCCGATGGGCCGCGCCACCTCCGGTGTCAAGGGCATGAGTTTCCGCGAGGGCGACGAGCTTCTCTCGATGAATGTCGTCCGACCCGGTACGTTCGTGTTCACTGCCACCGACGGTGGGTACGCGAAGCGGACCGCCGTCGACGAGTACCGCGTCCAGGGCCGCGGCGGCCTCGGCATCAAGGCCGCCAAGATCGTGGAGGACCGTGGTTCGCTCGTCGGCGCGCTGATTGTCGAGGAGCACGACGAGATCCTCGCGATCACCCTCTCCGGCGGTGTGATTCGTACGCGAGTCAGCGAGGTCAGGGAGACGGGCCGTGACACCATGGGCGTCCAACTGATCAACCTGGGCAAGCGCGATGCCGTGGTCGGCATCGCACGTAACGCCGAGGCCGGGCGCGAGGCGGAGGAAGTCGACGGCGACGTGGCCGTGGACGAGACCGCCGAGGGCGCCGCGACCACCGGCACGGACGAGGGTGAGGCGCCCTCGGCCGAGTAGCACGAGGAGTGAGTCATCGTGAGCGGAGCCACGGGCGCCGGATCGGCCGGTACCTCCACGGGTACGGAAACGGACGGCGGCGGCCGTGGCTCCGCCGCGCGTGCGGCGAGCGCGAGCGACCCGCACACGACCGACCTGAAGCCGGTGAAGGGGTCCGAGGCGGACTCCTCCCGTACGTCTGGATCCCAGGGGGGAACGGTGACGGACACCCGAGGCCCGGCCGGCGAG
>NZ_JACBWZ010000050.1 GCF_013870595.1 Streptomyces sp. WELS2
CTGCCGTTCCACGTGCTGTCGGGCGCGCGGGACGACACCTGGCCGCTGCCGCTCCTGGACGACATGGCCGTCCGGCTGGGGGCCCGGCGCACGGTCGTCGAGGGCGCCGAGCACTCCCCGAACACCGACCGGCCCCTGGAGACGGCCCGGGCGCTCGCCGGTTTCTGGGACGAGATCGCGGACGGCCGCCGGAGCCGCGCCTAGCTAGTACTGGGTCCGCAGGTGTTCCCAGAAGCCGTCCCTGAGCGCGCGGCGCAGTTCGGACTGGCCGCGCAGGGAGTACTGGAGCATGTCCTCGGCCTCGACCAGCAGGTCCTGGTCGACGGAACCGGGCAGGTAGGGGTGGCCGGGGAAGAGTTCCACGAGGGCTTCGCGGCCCCGGGAGACGAGCCACTTGGCCGCGATCTGGGCGCCGACGAAGCGGACGTCCTCGCGGGTGGGGCGGGCGGTGCCGGTGGCGTCGTAGGCGGCGGCCGTGCGCCGGGAGACGTACGGCTTGAAGAAGTCCAGGTCGAAGGTGCGCTGGCTGTCGACCTCCCAGAGCAGCGGTTCGGCCTGGTTGCGGCCCTCGGGTGCCTCGATGCCCCAGAGGTGGACGCGGGCGCCGTAGCCCTGGGCCGCCTCGACCGCCGAGACCAGGTCCTCGTCGCCGCCCAGGAGGGCCGCGTCGCTGATCGCGCGGTGTCTCGCCAGTGACTCCAGATCCGTGCGGATCAGCGAGTCGACGCCCTTCTGCTGGTTGTTGGCGTTGAGGTTGCCGAGGCGGACCTTGACGTCGGGCAGCTCGGCGATGACCTGCTGTTCGGCGGTGTGTATACGACGCCGGGCGCCGTCGTACCAGTAGACGCGCAGCAGCCGGCTGTCGGCGAAGATCATGCGGGCCCGGTCGATCAGTGCCTCGATCAGGCCCTCGGCGTCCAGGTCGATGGCGCGGCGGTCCTCGGTTCCGGCGACCAGCCGGCCCACGGCGGCGTACAGATAGCCGGCGTCCACGAAGATGGCGTGGGTCGAGGGTGTCTTCGCCACCTCGGCGAGCATGCGTTCCAGCAGCTCGTTCGTGCGGTCGATGCGGGCCCCGAGGGCGGCGGCCAGGTCGTCGTTCATTGTCTTCATTGTCCCGGTGGTCACAGTGCGGAGACAACCGGTCCCGGTCGGTCCCTTCCCCTCTGCTTACCGGTCAGTTATTAGTTGTTCGAAAAATTTCTTTAGCGTAGGGAATGTTCGTAACAAACGGAGCGTTGACTAGGTACGACACCGGGAGCACCGGCAGTCACACCAGTAGTTCTCCGCAGGAGGATGACCAGACGAAGGGAGAAGCCCCATGCGCTTCGAAATCATGCGACTCGACGAGGTCGACGGCACCGCCGTGGACAGCACCGTCGTGGACGCCGCCTCCGTCAACCGGATCGTTCAGCAGGCCGCCGCCATCGGACAGCGCCTGTGGATCCGCCCGGCCGAGACACAGGCCTCGTAGCCCGCGCGCGGGCGTTCGCCACTCAAGCTTTCCGGGGGAGCCGAGCCGACGAGGGTCAGCTCCCCCGGATCACCTGAGTGACACCGTTGATGATCTGCTGGACGGCGATCGCGGAGAGCATCATGCCCGCGAGCCGCGTCACCAGCACGACGCCGCCGTCCTTGATGACCCGGATGATCAGCAGCGAGTAGCGCATCACGAGCCACAGCACGACGTGGATCGCGAGGATCGCGGACCACACCGAGATCTGCGTGCTCACGCTGTCGGCCTTCTGCACGGCCAGGATCACGGACACGATCGCGCCGGGCCCCGCCAGCAGCGGCATGCCCAGCGGCACGAGGGCCACGTTGACGTCCTTGGTCTGCTTCGGCTCGTCGGTCTTGCCGGTGAGCAGGTCCAGCGCGATCAACAGGAGCAGCAGTCCGCCCGCGATCATCAGCGCGGGCACGGAGACGTGCAGGTAGTTCAGGATCTGGTGGCCGAGGACGCCGAAGACGGCGATGACCCCGCCCGCCACGCAGACGGCCTGGAAGGCCATCCGCTTCTGCACCTTGGCCGGCCGTCCGGCGGTCAGGGCGAGGAAGATCGGGGTGATCCCAGGGGGATCCATGATGACAAAAAGGGTCAGGAACAGAGAGCCGAAGACGGCGATGTCGAACATGGGGGAAGTACAGGCCTTGCGCGAAGAGGAAGTACGGGCGTGAGGGGGTACGGCGGACCGGCCCCGGAGGGCCTCAGGCTCCGCCGGTGCCCGGCACCGGGAACGCGCCCGTCGCCCGCCGGGTGATCTCCCCGTACACCTCGGGGTCGGTCGTGTAGGCGCCCAGCGCCACGGTCTTGCGGCTGCCGTGGTAGTCCGAGGAGCCCGTGACCAGCAGCCCCAGCTCCTTCGCCAGTCCGCGCAGCCGGGCCCGGGCGTCGAGGTCGTGGTCCATGTGGTCCACCTCGATGCCGTCCAGTCCGGCCTCGGCCAGCTCCGCGATCCGGGCGTCGGGCACGGTACGGCCCCGCTTGGCGGCGGCCGGGTGGGCGAACACACAGACCCCGCCCGCGGCCTTGACCAGCCGGATCGCCTCGAAGGGGTCGGTCTCGTGCTTCTCCACGAAGGCCCGTCCGCCGTCGGCCAGCCACTCCTCGGTGAACGCGTCGCCCACCGTCGGCACGACCCCCAGCTCCACCAGCGCGGAGGCGATGTGCGGGCGCCCGACGGAGCCGCCGGCGGCGATCCGCTCGACCTGCTCCCAGGTGACCGGCACGCCCAGCGCGTTCAGCTTGGCGATCATGCCCTTGGCCCGCGGCACCCGGTCGTCCCGGACCAGCTCCCGCTCGGCGAGCAGGGCGGGGTCCTCGAGGTCGAAGAGGTACGCCAGCATGTGCATCGAGATGCCGTCGATCCGGCAGGACAGCTCGGCACCGGTGACCAGGGTCAGCCCCTCGGGCAGCGCGGCGATGGCCTCGCCGTGGCCCCGGGTGGTGTCGTGGTCGGTCAGCGCGACGACGTCCAGTCCGGCCGCGGCGGCGTTGCGCACCAGCTCGGCCGGGGTGTCCGTACCGTCGGAGGCCGTGGAGTGGCAGTGCAGATCGATGCGCACGACAACTCCAGACGGACGGACGGCAGAGACACGGACACCTAAGGATAGCGGTGTTTCCGCCCTCGGCTGTCACACCCGATCCCGCGGAGCGACCTTTACTCACGCGCCTACACGCGCCCCGAAAGGTGTGCGTGGCCGTACCGGATACGCGGCTCCGCCGGGTGGGCGCGGACAGCCACCGCGGGCAACCACGTCGGACCCCGCACCCGCCGGCGTACAGGGACCCGGCACCCCGGTGGGCGCTACGGCCGAAGCAGACGCGGCGACAGTGCCCCGCACGGCACCAGGTCTATCTCCGCCCCCGCGTCCCGCAGATCCGTCAGCACCAGTTCGTCGTACATCAGCAGGCCGGACTGCTCCGGCCAGATCACCGCCCACAGCCACATGCCGAGTGCCTCCCCGGCGAAGACGGCACGGTCGTCGGGGGTGCGGTAGACATGCCAGAGCGGGGTCGGGCGGCCGGCGGCCAGCACCTTGGTCTGCGGCGGCTTCTCCACGTTCATGTACGAGCCCGGGTCCGGGCCGTCGATGCCCGCGTAACGCGCGCCGAGGCCGACGCCCAGTTCCTCGGCGATCAGGATCAGCTCGCCGGGACCGCCGAGCGGTCCGGGGCCCGAGCAGGCCACCGCGGTCGCCCGGCCGCCGCTGCGGTCGTCCCCGGCGTACGCCACGCCGGTGAACAGCCAGCCGACCGGCAGCGGCCACGGCATCCACACGGGTACCTGCGTGCGGTGCACGACGACGTTGAGCGCCTCGACACTGGGCGGGATCACGGGCTGTAGCGGATACACCGTGCCGTGCACATCGCACTGCCACGCATCGGCGAAGAGTCCGGGAGCCCTGACCCGGCCACCGCATCTCGGGCAACTGGGTTCGCCCCTCATAGGGCTCCACGGTCCTACCCCCGACCGCCCACGTCAAGGATGATCACCCGTCCGGACGGAAGAGCCGACCATATGCCCGACCAGGCTAGATAGATGCATCTTGCATTAATTAGGTGCGCTAACTTACTATGTGTATAACCCAACTACCTAGTGAGGATGGGAGAAGCACATGGACCCCCTAGACGCGGGAGCCGGCGGCATCCTGCGGCAGCCCAAGGCGGTCTGGGCCACGGCCGGCGCCTCCGTCGTCGCCTTCATGGGCATCGGCCTCGTCGACCCGATCCTGCCGTCGATCGCCCGGGGCCTCGACGCCACCCCCAGCCAGGTGTCCCTGCTCTTCACCTCGTACTTCCTGATCACGGCCGTCGCGATGCTGCTGACCGGCTTCGTCTCCAGCCGGATCGGCGGGAAGAAGACGCTGCTGCTCGGCCTCGCGTTCGTGGTGGTGTTCGCGGGCCTCGCCGGCACCTCCGGCTCGGTCGGGCAGCTCGTGGGCTACCGGGCCGGCTGGGGCCTCGGCAACGCGCTGTTCGTCTCCACCGCCCTCGCGGTCATCGTCGGCGCGGCGGCCGGCGGCAGCGCGGCGGCGATCCTGCTCTACGAGTCCGCGCTCGGCCTCGGCATGGCCTGCGGCCCGCTGCTCGGCGCGGTCCTCGGCAACGCCAGCTGGCGCTACCCCTTCTTCGGCACGGCCACGCTGATGGCGATCGGCTTCCTGTGCATCACCGCGTTCCTGAAGGAGCAGCCAAGGCCGGCCCGCAAGACCTCGGTCCTGGACCCACTCAAGGCGCTCGGCCACGGCGGTCTGGCCTCGGCGGCGGTCTCCGCGTTCTTCTACAACTACACGTTCTTCACCGTGCTGGCCTTCACGCCGTTCGTACTGGACATGACGCCGTACCGGTCGGGCGCGGTGTTCTTCGCCTGGGGCCTGCTGCTCGCCGTCTTCTCGGTGATCGTGGCCCCGCGCGCGCAGGAGCGGTTCGGCTCGCTGAAGGTGCTCGGCGGCTCGCTGGTGCTGCTCGCGGCGGACGTGCTCGTGCTCGGCTACGGCGACCACACCACGGCGATCGTCTGCACGATCCTGTCCGGCGCGTTCATCGGCGTGAACAACACCGTCTACACCGAGCTGGCCCTCGGCGTGTCGGACGCCCCGCGCCCGGTGGCGAGCGCGGGCTATAACTTCGTGCGCTGGTTCGCCGCCGCCGCGGCGCCCTACTTCGCGCCCAAGATCGAGGAGTGGACCGACATCCACGTCCCGTTCGTGGTGGCGGCCGTCACGGCGGTGCTGGGCGCGCTCGTCGTCCTCGTCCGGCGCCGGGCCCTCGTACACGAAGCCGAGGAGCTTCAGCCGGGGCACGCCACCGAGGACGGGGTCGGGGTCTTCGCCAACTGACCGGATCCGGCCTTGTGTTGGTGAGATCGGTCACTCCCGGCGGCCGGGGCGGGTCAGTCCAGCGGGACGGATTTCCGGGCCGGGTCCCTGAGGTCCGTCCCGTTCGCCAGCCAGCGCTCCTGGAGGGCCTGGGCGCCGTGCACCCGCTTCCAGGCGGCCTCGTTCGGCGTCATCGGCAGCAGCGGCAGGAACCGTACGGGGTCCAGCGGGGCCTCCAGCTCCAGGTCCTCCACCAGCCCGCCGGACTCGCCCACCAGCACCGAGGTGAAGGGGGCGCCGGGCCACAGCGGCGCGCCCACGTCCAGGGAGGCACCGGGGGCCACCACCAGGCCCTCCACCTGGGGGCTCGCGGCCAGCACGGCGAGCGGGCGGAGCAGCTTGTCGGTGTCGGCGAGGCCCGCGCGGACGGACAGCACCAGTTCGGCGCGGGGCCCCTTCACCGGGTCGGCGAGCACCGCCGTGGGGTCCGTCATGGGCTGCCGGGACATCCCGAGGGTGGCGTACCGGACGACGTCCCCCTCGTGGAAGCGGAGCACCTCGATGCGGTCCGTGCCGAGGAAGGTGACGGCGGCACGCGCGTCCGGCTCGCCCAGCGCGGTGGTCAACCGGGCCTCGACCAGAGGAAGAACATCAGCCATGCGGCGAGCATAGAACTCGTCAGCAGCGGGCAAAGCGGCACCTTGACAGTAACGGCGGCTGGTACTCTGAGCCGGGGTTCGGGGCGACACGCGGAAGCGTCGCTGTCAAGTCCCGACACCGTTGAGACTCCCTTACGAGGGACCGGCCGGAGGAGGTGGGGCTGCCATGGATCGAAGTCGACCGTGCAGTACCACTCGCTCTTCCGGCCGCTGACGCAGTCACCGGCTGGCCGCCGTCTTCCTTTGCGCGTCGTCGTTCGGAAGAGCACCTCGTTTCGCTTTGCCTGATCTGTCTGATCTGAATCAGTTCTGCATCGGCAGTGAAGCCGCCACCGCGACGGTGCGGTGCTCCCCGCTTTGTGGACGTGCCACACACGCACAGCCAGGACGTCCCCATTCCGGGTAGTTCCACCCGTCGCCGCGCGCGTTTTCGCCGCCCGCCCGCGAAGGAGCCTGCCCATGTCGATGATCCGCGACCTGCGCGCCGTGGTCCGCCCCTCGTCCCGCGTCTCGCTGCGCAAGGACCCCGGGACCTCGTACGACACCACGCGCGACCCCGCGACGCCCTCGGCCGTCGTCGACTGCGCCGTCTACCGCGACGGGGCCCGCGTGCCCGGCGCGGGGCCGCTGAGCCCGCAGGAGGCGATGCGCCAGGTGCGCCGCGACGGCGGGTTCGTCTGGATCGGCCTGCACGAGCCGACCGAGGAGGAATTCGCCGGTATCGCCGGGGAGTTCGGGCTGCACCCGCTGGCCGTGGAGGACGCCGTGCAGGCACACCAGCGGCCCAAGCTGGAGCGCTACGACGACTCGCTGTTCACGGTCTTCAAGACCATCCACTACGTCGAGCACGACCGGCTGACCGCCAACAGCGAGGTCGTGGAGACCGGCGAGGTCATGTGCTTCACCGGACGGGACTTCTTCATCACCGTCCGGCACGGCGGCCAGGGGTCGCTGCGCGCCCTGCGCCACCGCCTCCAGGACGACCCGGAGCTGCTGGCCAAGGGCCCCTCGGCCGTGCTGCACGCCATCGCCGACCATGTGGTGGACGGCTACATCGCGGTCGCCCACGCGGTGCAGGACGACATCGACGAGGTGGAGACCGAGGTCTTCTCACCCGGCCGCAAGGGCGGGGTCTCGCGCGGTGTGGACTCCGCCCGGATCTACCAACTCAAGCGCGAGGTACTGGAGTTCAAGCGCGCGGTGGCCCCGCTGCTGCGGCCCATGCAGCTGCTGAGCGAGCGGCCGATGCGGCTGATCGACCCGGACATCCAGAAGTACTTCCGGGACGTGGCCGACCACCTGGCCCGGGTCCAGGAGCAGGTCATGGGCTTCGACGAACTGCTCAACTCCATCCTCCAGGCCAACCTCGCCCAGGCGTCCGTCGCGCAGAACGAGGACATGCGCAAGATCACCGCGTGGGCGGCCATCATCGCCGTACCGACGATGGTGTGCGGGGTGTACGGCATGAACTTCGAGCACATGCCCGAGCTGCACTGGCGGTACGGCTACCCGGTGATCATGGGCATCACCGCCGCGATCTGTCTGGGCATCCACCGCACGCTGAAGCGCAACGGCTGGCTGTGAGCGGCGGGTGCGGGCCGGTCGGCGGGCCGGTGCGGCCTGGTTAGGCTGGGCCCATGACAAGCGAGCTGCTCGACCGGGCCCTCATCGAGGAGGCCGCGAAGAAGTCCGGCCTCATCTGGGTCGGGGGCGCCGGTGCCCCGGCCGCGCGGGCGCTGTGGCACGTGTGGTACGAGGGCGCGGTGTGCGTGGTCGGCGACGGGCCGGGCGAGCAGCCGCTGGCGGGGCTGGCCGGCGGGGACCTCGCCGAGGTGAGCGTGCGCAGCAAGGACAAGGGCGGCCGGCTGGTGACGTTCCCGGTCACCGTGGCCGAGGTGACGCCCGGGTCGCAGGAGTGGGAGGCGGCGGTCGCCGAGCTGAAGGGCAAGCGGCTGAACGCCCCCGACGGCGAGGAGATGCCGGCCCGCTGGGCCCGCGAGTGCCGGGTGCTCCGCCTGGTGCCGGCCGGTCCGGTGACCCCGCTGCCGGACGGCTCTCTCGCCCGGCGCCCGGTGCCGACTCCGGTCACCACGCGCGGACCGGTGCCGGCGGGTCTGCCGAAGCTCCTGATGAGGCGCGGGAAGAGGAAGTGAGGCGCCGGCCCGGGGCGGCCCGCTACGACGCCGGCAGCTGCCTGCCGTAGTCCACCGTCTCCGACTTCGCCGGCTCCTCGACGGTGAAGTCCCTGCCCCAGTCGGAGAAGGTGAGCGTCCCCGCCCGGCCGGCCCGGACCAGGCGCAGCGGGTACGGCGTGCCCTGGAGGGACACGTCCAGCGTGCCGCCGGAACCGTGGTCGCCGGTGATCCGGATCGTGCGGGTACCCGATCCGTCGGTGTGCCGGCCGTCCGTCGCCAGCGTGCCGTGCAGCGTCAGCAGACCGTCGAGGAGGACGCCCTTGTCCGTGAAGCCGCTGAACTTCTGGTACGCGGGGTCCCGCTGCGGCACCTTCACGTACTTGCCGTCGAGCTTGCCGGAGGAGCCGTCGCCGCCGTCGGCGTGGTTCCAGAAGTCCGCGCCCGCCTTGAGGTACAGCTCCTCGCCGATCCGCAGCAGCTGGAAGGTGGTGCCCTGCGCGGTCACCGAGCCGGTGCCGCCGTCGGCCTTGAGCCGCATGTCCAGCCGGTACGTACGGCCGCTGGTGACCACGGTCCCGGACAGCCGTACCGCGCTCGCCGCGTCCGCCGCGGCCCGCGTCTTCGCCTGGATCCGGTCGGGGCTCAGTTTGCCGACCCCGTTGGTCCCGGCGTCGGGATCGTCGTCGCCGCCGCACCCCGACAGCGCCAGCGCTCCCGTCACGGCCAGTGCGCAGGCCGTGGTCGCCCAAGCGGTGCGGCGGGTACGGCCCCGGGGAATCGCAGTCACCAAGGGAGCTGCCTTTCTGACGGTTCCTGAGCGGCGTACCGCAGGGTACCGGTGTGCCGCCCACCCGGCGGAGCCGGTCCGTCCGGACCGCCCACCAGGGCGTATCCGATCGGGACGGGCTAGCCTGAAGCGCACCCGTGCGGGCATGTCCGAGCATTTCCCACGATCCTCACGCAAAGGAAGCACAGTCATGGCAGCCGGCGCCCCCCGGATCTTCGTCTCGCACCTCGCCGGGGTCCCCGTCTTCGACCCGGCCGGCGACCAGGTGGGCCGCGTCCGCGACGTGGTCGTCATGCTGCGCGTCGGGCGGCGGCCCCCGCGGGTCCTCGGGCTGGTCGTGGAGCTGTCCACCCGGCGCCGCATCTTCCTGCCCATGACCCGGGTGACCGGCATCGAGTCGGGCCAGGTCATCACCACCGGCGTGCTCAACGTCCGGCGCTTCGAGCAGCGGCCCACCGAGCGGCTGGTCTTCGGCGAGCTGCTGGACCGGCGGGTGACGCTGGTGGAGACCGGCGAGGAGGTCACCGTCCTCGACGTGTCCGTGCAGCAGCTGCCCGCCCGCCGGGACTGGGAGGTCGACCGGGTCTTCCTGCGCAAGGGACGCAAGGGCGGCGCCTTCCGGCGGGCGAGGGGGGAGACGCTGACCGCGGAGTGGTCGGCGGTGACCGGGTTCTCCCTGGAGGAGCACGGGCAGGGCGCCGAGAGCCTGCTCGCCACCTTCGAGCAGCTGCGCCCCGCCGACCTCGCCAACGTCCTGCACCACCTGTCCCCCAAGCGGCGCGCCGAGGTGGCCGCCGCCCTGGACGACGACCGGCTCGCCGACGTCCTCGAGGAGCTGCCGGAGGACGACCAGATCGAGATCCTCGGCAAGCTGAAGGAGGAGCGCGCGGCGGACGTGCTGGAGGCGATGGACCCGGACGACGCGGCCGACCTGCTGGGCGAGCTGCCCGAGGAGGACAAGGAGCGGCTGCTGAGCCTGATGCAGCCCGCCGACGCGGCCGACATGCGCCGGCTGATGGCGTACGAGGAGCACACGGCCGGCGGTCTGATGACCACCGAGCCGATCGTGCTGCGCCCGGACGCCACCGTCGCCGACGCGCTCGCCCGGGTCCGCAACCCGGACCTGTCCCCCGCCCTCGCCGCGCAGGTCTACGTCTGCCGCCCGCCCGACGAGACCCCGACCGGCAAGTACCTGGGCACCGTGCACTTCCAGCGGCTGCTGCGCGACCCGCCGTACACCCTGGTCAGCTCGCTGGTCGACCACGATCTGCAGCCGCTGGACCCGGACGCGGCGCTGCCGGTCGTCGCCGGGTTCTTCGCCACCTACGACATGGTGGCGGCGCCCGTGGTGGACGAGTCCGGGTCGCTGCTCGGCGCGGTGACCGTGGACGACGTACTGGACCACATGCTGCCCGACGACTGGCGGGAGACGGAGTTCCACCTGGCCGAGGGAGAGGAGGCGCCCCCGCATGGTTCCTGAGCGCGAGACCGCGGCCCGTGAGCGCCACCCGGCGGGCGCCACGGCCGCCGGCCGGCCCCGGATGCCCCGGCTGGACCAGCCGCGCCCGCCCCGGCGCCGGTTCCTGCCCGAGTGGGACCCGGAGGCCTTCGGCCGGCTGTCGGAGAAGATCGCCCGGTTCCTGGGCACGGGACGCTTCATCGTCTGGATGACGGTCGTCATCATCGTGTGGGTGCTGTGGAACATCGCCGCGCCCCGCCATCTGCGGTTCGACGAGTACCCGTTCATCTTCCTCACCCTGATGCTGTCCCTCCAGGCGTCCTACGCGGCCCCGCTGATCCTGCTCGCGCAGAACAGGCAGGACGACCGCGACCGGGTCAACCTGGAGCAGGACCGCAAGCAGAACGAGCGGTCCATCGCCGACACCGAGTACCTCACCCGGGAGGTGGCCGCGCTGCGCACCGGACTGGGCGAGGTGGCCACCCGCGACTGGATCCGCTCCGAACTCCAGGACCTGCTGAAGGAACTGGAGGAGCGCCGCCGGCACGACGGGCACGCGGGCCGGGTGGTATTCCCGGCGGAAGGGACGGAACGCCCGCCGGGACGTGACACAGACGACCGCTGAAGGGCATCCCCCAGGCCCCTCGGCGGGCCGTACCATCGTCCTTATGGCTACGGAAGACGCGGTGCGCGAGGCACTGGCGACGGTGAACGACCCCGAGATCAACCGCCCGATCACCGAACTCGGGATGGTCAAGTCCGTGGAGATCGGCGCGGACGGAGCGGTCGCGGTCACCGTGTATCTGACGGTGTCCGGCTGCCCGATGCGGGACACCATCACGCAACGCGTCACCGAGGCGGTCTCGCGGGTCGAGGGCGTCACCCGGGTCGACGTCACCCTGGACGTGATGAGCGACGAGCAGCGCAAGGAGCTGGCGGCGGCGCTGCGCGGCGGCCAGGCCGAGCGCGAGGTCCCCTTCGCCAAGCCGGGCAACCTCACCCGGGTCTACGCGGTCGCCTCCGGCAAGGGCGGCGTCGGCAAGTCCTCGGTGACGGTCAACCTGGCGGCGGCGATGGCGGCCGACGGCCTGAAGGTCGGTGTCGTGGACGCCGACATCTACGGTCACAGCGTGCCGCGCATGCTGGGCGCCGACGGCCGGCCCACCCAGGTCGAGAACATGATCATGCCGCCGTCCGCGAACGGCGTGAAGGTCATCTCCATCGGCATGTTCACGCCGGGCAACGCGCCGGTCGTCTGGCGCGGCCCGATGCTGCACCGCGCCCTGCAGCAGTTCCTCGCCGATGTCTACTGGGGCGACCTGGACGTCCTGCTGCTGGACCTGCCGCCGGGCACCGGTGACATCGCGATCTCCGTGGCCCAGCTGATCCCGAACGCCGAGATCCTGGTCGTGACGACCCCGCAGCAGGCGGCGGCCGAGGTCGCCGAGCGCGCCGGTTCCATCGCCGTGCAGACCCACCAGAAGATCGTCGGCGTGGTCGAGAACATGTCCGGCCTGCCCTGCCCGCACTGCGGCGAGATGGTCGACGTCTTCGGTACGGGCGGCGGCCAGCTGGTCGCCGACGGCCTCACCCGCACCACGGGTACGACGGTCCCGGTCCTCGGCAGCATCCCCATCGACGTCCGCCTCCGCGAGGGCGGCGACGAGGGCAAGCCGGTCGTCCTGACCGACCCCGGGTCCCCGGCGGGCTCGGCCCTGCGCGCGATCGCCGGCAAGCTCGGCGGCAGGCAGCGCGGCCTGTCGGGCCTGTCGCTGGGTCTCACGCCGAAGAACAAGTTCTGAGCCGGTCTGTCCCGGGCACGGCGGCACGGGGGCGCGCGTCCTTCCGGACGGCGCCCCTTCGTCATGCCGTGTGAAGCTCAGCCGCCCTGGTGATCGTCCGTGTGACCCGGGCAGAGTTCGAGCTGGGTACAGAGCAGGATCTCCTCGTACGAGCCTCCCTCGCCTCCGGCTCCGGGCCCGCGCTCGGCATGCCGGACGAACCGCCACTGCGACGCTTTGACGTGCCGGGTCCTGTCCGCCTTCTCCACGTGGACCCGGAGCGTGCGGGCCCTGGGGTCGTTGGTCTCCACGAGGACCTCGTCCGCGGCGAGCGGGAAGTGGTCGTGCAGCAGACACAGGCCGAAGCGGTCCAGGTTGCCGTGCTTGGCGAGCACCGCCACGATGTCCCTGACGAATTCCGAGTCCTCGGGGCCCAGCCCCTCGGCCTCCTCGAAGCGGGGCAGCGGGGCCCGGGCAGCGGAAACGTTCATGTCGGTCATGACCCCTCCGTCGGCAGTTGACGGCACATCGGATTCCAGTATCAACCAGGGACTATTTCTCCGCAATTCCACGGGCGGCAGCCGATGGGGTGGCCTGCCGAAACCGCTTCGCGTGTCCCTGGGCATCCCGCGCGCCACGCCGATAAATTCCTCCGGAAGGAGGTGGCGGACATTGAAGGGGATCCGGTGGCGGCAGCTACTGCCCTTGATTGCTGCGATCCTGATGTGGTGGGGATGCTCTCCCTCGGAGGCCTTGGAGAAGGATAGCAACACATGTCAGGAAAGCGGGCTCGAAAGCAGCCGAGTTGACGCCGTGATCCACTTCGACCAGCACGAAAGAGAGGCCGTCAAAATCTACTCGGATATGACCGTCTATATCCCCAGAACCGAGTGGAGCCTGGCCGAACAATTACTCGAGAAGGATTCCGCCGAATACCGGCACGCCATGCGGTGCCTGCTGCGCGGGAAGGACACGTCACTCCGGCCGAAGGAGTGGCGGTTCCATGATCCGGAGGTGAAAGATCAGACGGACAACATTCGAGTGAGGTACGAATCCTATGCATGGATCGAGGATTACGACCCCATCAAGCTCGGCCCATGGGTGATCAAGTGGAAGAAGGGCAGCACATGGACCGTCGGCTTCAACCCTCCGACAACGCTGCAGAAATCCCGCTGGAGAGTGGAGGCGGACCTCGGCGGCCTGAAATTCGACGGCACGCCGAAATCCGCCTCGCCTGAGAAGGACGAGTGGGTGTGGGAGGGGGTCCCGCCCAGCCGGATCACATTCGACCTGAGTCTTCCATGGCAGCGCAAATGGCGGCTTACCTACGACCGGTCTTTCTGGAGCAAGATCGGCGTCGGAGCCTGGTGGGTGTGCGCTTCGGTCGTGGTCGCGCTGGCGGCGCTGCGCGGGCGGCCGAGACGCCCTTCCCCGGGCGGCGACGGCCGCAAGGACAGCGTCGTCCAGGCCGTACTGCAGTGGGCCGCGCTCAGCGGATCGGTCGCCGTGATGCTGCTCGTCATCGGATCCCGGCACTTCAGCTCACAGTGGATGGCCCTCCTGTGCATTTCGGCCGGCCTGACCCTGACCCTGGTCGCTCGCCCCTGGCTCGGCGGCACACCTCTGCAGGCCCGCGCCGTGCGAGGCGCCGTCATCTCCGTGGCGGCGGTCGGATTGCTGGTGGTCGTCGCACCCCAACTGTTCTACCTCCCGCCGCACCTGGTCTCGAAGGCCGGACCCAGCGTCGTGGGCAAGGTCGGCTATGTGCTCATGGGCCTGGCGGCCGTGTGGTTGTGGCTGGCGGCCCTGACCGCCTGGGCGTGGCGTTTCGCCCGCGAGGGGCATATGGTCCCCGCCTCCTGGGCGGACAGATGGAACAGGGCCCCGATTCTTTGCGTCACCGTGGCCTCCCTGGTTCTCGCCGCGGTTTCCGGTGGCCTGATCGGAAGCTTCTGCTGGGCAGAGGAAAACCAGTGGAACAGGCAGTCCTGGCCCGCCGGTCCGGATACCGGTCAGGGACACGGGAAATACGTCAGCTGGTATCTGGCGAACTTCTCGTTGTCCCATCTGACACTGATCTTCAGTTACAGCTGGGTCCTGACGGGGATCGCGCTCCTGGCCCTCTTGCGGTACCGCACCAGGACACGGCAGCAGGCCGATGAGAGCCGAGAGAAGTCCGCCTTGGGGCCGGAGGGACCGGACGTACTGCTCACCGCGGCGGTCTTCGCATTCACCGCGGGCCTGCAGGGTGCCGCGGTCGCCGGCAACGCCGCCCAGTACCCGATCTGGCTCCTGTTGAACATCGCCTCACTGTTCGGAATCCTCTCGGCGGGACGACGGTGGTCGGTACTGAGCCGACTGGGCGACAGCTTCTGCCTGCACAGGATGAGGAACGAGGACTGGCGCCATCAGCTGATGGACCGGGCCCATGAGTACCGCTTCCTCGAACACGAATCGCGAGTGCTCGACAAAGGGGGCAGCGCGAGCATGACGTTGGACCAGGTGGAGGCCCGTCAGCGCGAGCTGCGGCAATGGCTGCTGGCCGGATGCGACAGCGACAAGCCACCGCCCGCCCAGATGTCCGTGATGGACGTCGCCCTGGCCTGGGGACCGGAAGGCCACTGGTGGGACAACGCGGTCCACGCCGCGCGCGTGGCCTTCTGGATCGGGATCCCGGGCACCGCAGGGCTGCTCTGGCTGCAACTGCAGCCGCACATCGCGCAGATGAAACTCAGACACGAGCCCACCGCGATCCCCGAGATCGTCGTGAAGGTCATCGGCTTCCAGGCTGCATGGGCCGTCGCGGGTTTCGTCCTGGGCGCGCTGTGGCGCCTGCTTCCCGGCCGTCCCAGCCCGGTCCGGGCGTTGAGCCTGGTCCTCGCCTACGCCGCGGCCGCCTGCCCGGCCGTCCTGCTCAATCTCTTCATCGGCGGGGCCTTCAGGTACCTGCTCCTCTACTCGCTGTTCATGGCCGTCGTCCTGACGGCCACCAGCATCGTCGTGGACGCGTCGACGTTCAGTGAGGACCGCCAGTACACGCACAGCCGTTTCACGCTCATCGTGTCCATCTACCGGCTCCAGGGCCTCGCCGGATACCTCGCCTGGTTCCTGGCCCAGCTGGCCGCGGCCGCGACCCTCTGGCAGTACCTGAGGCATTGACCGGCCGGCCCGGACCGCCGCCCCGCCCGGCGGTCCCCCCGGGCCCCCGGTTACGCGTACGCCGTGATGTCCTTGATCACGGCGAACCCGAGTCCGTACGCGCTCATCCCCCGCCCGTACGCACCCAGATGGACCCCCGCACCGGTCGTACCGGCGAGTACCCAGCCGAACTCGGACTCCCGGTAATGGAACGAGGCGGCGACCCCGTCGACCGGCAGGGAGAGCCGGGACCACTCCGGCCCGTCCAGGTCGTCGGCCAGGGCCCACGCCGTCTCCGTCTGCTGCTCCAGCCAGTCGTCCCGCAGGCTGTGGTCCATCTGCCCGGGCCAGGTGAACGACAGCAGGCCCACCCCGGCCAGCCACGCCGCGGAGGACACCGACGTCGCCTCCAGCAGGCCCGTGCCGTCGGCGCTCCGCCGGGACGGCTGCGCGGCGACGGTCACCACCACCGCGAACTTCTCCCGCGACTCGCCGGAACCGGTCTCGCCCCGCAGCGAGGGCTCGTCTCCGTGCCCGATCGAGCCGTGCTCGACGGCACCGTCGGACGTCGTGCCGACCTGCATCAGCCAGCGGGGCCCGGTGAACGCCTCGTCGAGCCCGTACCAGGGGAAGGGCGCCCGCAGGTAACCGTCGACCGTACGCCGGGCGGAGGGGAGCTGCTGTCCGCCCTCCGCGGCCGGCGCCTGCGCGCCCACCCGACTCGTCGTCTCCATCTGCCCGGACGCCTCCTCGCTCTCGTCGGACCGGCTGGCCCGCCCCCCTTCGGGCGTACGCGTCCGGTCCGCACAACAACTCGGCAGCATATCCACACCGCTGGGAGCGGCAGGGCAGGCTCTGGATGCGTGGGTCGCGCGAACAGCCTGTTCACGCCGTGCGCGACGGGCGCACGCTATGAAACACGTCACGTGAGCGGCGTACGCCCACCTGCGTGTCGGGAGGGGGAAGCGTGCCTTATGTGGCGTCCATGTCGAACGGCGGGCGGTCGTCGCCGGGCCGCTCGGGCTTCTTGGTCATGTCGACGCGACCGCCGGAGGACGGGGACGGCAAGGACGGCGCCTCGCTCTCGCGGCCGTTGACAGCGTCCGTGACCTCGGCCATCTCCTTCTTCAGGTCGAAGCCGTTGCGGATCTCCTTCAGGCCCAGATCGTCGTTGTCCAGCTGCTTGCGGAGGAACGTCTTGGGGTTGAGATCCTCGAACTCGAAGTCCTTGAACTCCGGACCCAGTTCGTTACGAATGTCCTGCTTGGCGCTCTCCGAGAACTCGCGGATCTTCCGGATCGTGCGCATGACGTCCTGGATGACCTTGGGGAGCTTGTCGGGACCGAAGACGAGCACGGCGAGCACGATGATGGTCACCAGCTCCAGTGGCCCTATGTCATTGAACACCTGACGCTCCTTGCGATGTCCTCGGTCGCTCAACGGTACCCGGCCATCCCGTCCGACCGGTACCGTCCCGAGGTGAGACTTCTGTCAGTTCTGCTCGGACGCGCCCAGCACGAGTGACACCTCCCGCTCCGTGCCCCCGCGTTCGACCGTCAGGCGCAGCCGGTCGCCGGGCCGGTGGGCGCGGATCCTGACGATCAGCTCCGGGCCGGTGCGCACGGGCGCGCCGTCGGCCCCGGTGATGACGTCGCCCGGCTCCAGGCCGGCCCGGTCGCCGGGCCCGCCCCGAGTGACGGCGGGACCGCCGTTCGCGCCCTCGCCGTCGATGCGGGCGCCGTCACCGGTGTAGCCCATGTCGAGCGTGACGCCGATCACGGGGTGGGTGGCGTGGCCGTGGTCGATCAGCTCCCCGGCGACCCGTTTGGCCTGGTTGACGGGTATGGCGAAGCCGAGGCCGATGGAGCCGGCCTGGCCGCCGTCGGCGCCGGAGCCGCCGCCGGCCGAGCGGATGGCGGAGTTGATGCCGATGACCCGGGCGTGGGAGTCGAGCAGCGGGCCGCCGGAGTTGCCCGGGTTGATGGGGGCGTCGGTCTGGAGCGCCTCGACGTAGCTGGTGTCGCTTCCGTCGCTCTTCTCGCCGCCGGCCGTGATGGGCCGCTCCTTGGCGCTGATGATGCCGGAGGTGACCGTGCCCGCCAGGTCGAAGGGCGCGCCGATGGCCACGACGGGGTCGCCCACCCGGACGTGGTCGGAGTCGCCGAGGGGCAGCGGGGTGAGTCCGTGGACGCCGTGCACCCGGACGACGGCGAGGTCATAGCCCGCGTCGCGGCCGACGACCTCGGCCTTCACGGTCCGGCCGCCGCTGAACGTCACGGATATCCCGCCGTCCGGTCCGGCGGGCTCGACCACGTGGTTGTTGGTGAGGATGTTCCCCCGGTCGTCGAGGACGAAGCCGGTGCCGGTGCCCGCCTCGCCCTCGCCCCGCACGTGCAGGGTGACCACGCCGGGCAGGGCGCGGGCGGCGATCCCGGCCACGCTGTCCGGCGCGGCTTCGGCCTGCGGCAGCCCTACGCCACGGCCGAGGCCCTCGCGTTCGGCGTAGGCGCCGACGGCTCCGCCGATGCCGCCGCAGACGACGGCGACGACGAGCGCCCACCCGATGACCCACCGCCCGCGCCCCTCCCGCGTCGGCACCTCCCGCCCCTGCGCCGCGCCCCAGGGGTCGTAACCGGTACCACTCTCCGGGCTGGGGGGTACGGCAGCCACGGGCGTCCCTGTGCCGTCCGGGCTCGGGGGTGCGACGGCCA
>NZ_JACBWZ010000500.1 GCF_013870595.1 Streptomyces sp. WELS2
GACAGGAGCACCGTCCCGTGACCACCACACCCACCGCCGGCCGGACCACCGCCGTAGCCGCGCCCGGCGGGCGGCCACCCCCCCGTGCCCCCTCCGTGAACCGGTGGCCTTTTCACGCCCTGACGTATGCCACCGGCACATGTCTCACGTCCGACCCGCAGGTGTTGTCGTCCCGATCACCCCGGAGTGTGAACACATGCACGAGCCCACCCCCTACCTCCACCGGGCGGCGACCGGCCGCCCCTACTTCAGCGCCGACGGCGAGACCTACCTCACCCCGACCCCGCTGCGCGACCTCGAGAAGACCGAGCCGCTGCGCGTGCTGTCCGAGGACGACTTCGCGTTCTGGCAGACCTACGGCTACGTCGTCGTCCGCGAGGCCATCACCCCCGGCGAGGCCAAGGCCCTGCTCGACTTCGCCTGGGAGTTCCAGGGACTCGACCCCGACCGCCCCGACACCTGGTACGAGGAACCCGAGTTCCGGTCCGAACTCGACCGCCACCTGTACATCTACGGCTTCGTCGAGGCCTACCACCACCAGCTGATCTGGGACAGCCGGCAGACCCGGCGGGTCTACGACGCCTTCGTGGACGTCTGGGACAGCCCCGAGCTGTGGGTCACCCTGGACCGGCTCAACCTCAACCCGCCCAACATACGCACCCGTTCGCGCTCCCTGATCGAACCCACCGACGAGGGCTTCGACATCGAGCTGCACTGGGACGTCGACTCCACCCGCGCCGTGCTGCCACAGCGCGTCCAGGGCATCATCGCGCTCACCGACACCCGGCCCGAACTCGGCGGCTTCCAGTGCGCGCCGGAGCTCTTCCGCCGCTTCGAGGAGTGGCGGCTCGCCCAGCCACCCGGCCGCGACCCGGTCCGCCCCGCGGCCGACCGCGCCGAGTTCCCGGTGGTCCGCCCCGACCTCCAGCCCGGCGACCTGCTCATCTTCAACGGGATGCTCGCCCACGGAGTGGCGCCCAACCTCTCTGACAACGCTGTCCGAGCCGTCCAGTACCTGTCGATGATGCCCGCCCTGGAGGAGCACACCGCCCTGCGCGACTCCCGCGTGCACTCCTGGCGCACCCTGGAGACCCCCGACTGGAACGCCACCCTGCTCGGCGACGCCCGCCGGCCGGAGGCCCTCCGCTACGGCCCCGCCGAACTGAACGGCCTGGGGCGCAAGCTGCTGGGGCTGGACTCCTGGACCGCCGGGGAAGGCGACCGGTGAACCGCGTCTGCCTCGCCCTGCCCACCAACCGCGCCTGCTCCGCCACCATCACCGCCCTGCACGCCGAAGCCGCCTACGCGGTACGGAACTTCGGCGCCGACGTCCGGCTGCTGATCCTGGACTCCGCCGACGACCGCACCCGGGCCACCCACGCGGACACCGTCGCGGCCCTGCCCCCGGAGCCGGGCGTGACCGTCCACCACCTCGACGAGGAACGCCAACGCGCCTGGCTGCGCCGGACGATCGCCCGCTCCGGTGTGCCCGAGCCGGACCGGCTGCTCGACCTCATGCTGCCGTCCGCCGTCTCCTACGGCGCCTGCACCAACCGCGCCTTCCTGCTGGCCGCCTCCCTGGGCTGCCACTCCGTGCACCGCAGGGACTCCGACAGCACCTACCAGGTCCACGCCGGCGAACCGGTGTTCCCCGTCCACCACGAGCTGCCCTGGCTCGGCCGCCCCGCCGCCGAGGCGACGGCATCGGTCACCCGCACCGACCTCGACCCGGCCCTGGCCCACCGCCCGGTCGCCCTGGCCGGCGCCTCCTTCATCGGCGAACTCTCCGTCGACATCGCGGAGATACGACGCCTGGACGAAGCCGTCTACCACGACGTGGTCGGCCTGTGGGCACCCGGCGACTGGCCCGAGGACCGCCGCCGCGCGCTGGTCGAGGAGTCCTTCACGGGCGCGGGCACCGCCCCCTTCACCGGCGACCGCTCCACCCTCACCGTGGTCGACCCCATGCGCGTCGACATGTGCAACATCGCCTTCGACCGGGCGGTGTACGAGCGGGTCCCGCTGCCGCCCGCCACCGACACCATCGGCAGCGACTACTTCCTCCTCCACCTCGTCCACGACGCGGGCCTGCCCGGCATCCTGCACAACCGCCACATCGAGAACTTCCACACCCCCGAACGCCGCACCGACACCGGCTTCCCCGCCTACCAGCGGCGGTTCGTGAAGTTCCTGCTGTCCATGCTCCACTTCCACCACGTCTACGACCGCATGGCTGCGGAGGGCTCCGCCGGACTGCTCGGCCCCGGCCACCGGATCCGCCCCGACCGGGTGGCACGGCTCGTGCGCGAGAGCACCACCCTGGACCGCACCGAGAACATCTGGCGCCTGGACCGGGTCGACACGGCGTACCGCAAACTCGGCGGCAGGTACGCGCGATTCGCCGACCGGCTGGCCGCGGAGCGCGACGAGCTGCTGGACCGGGCGGCACGGGACATGGAGGACTTCGCCCTCCTGACCGAGGCATGGCCGGCACTGATCGAAGCGGCCCGCACATGAACGCCCCGGACCCGCGGGCCCAGCCGCCCGCGACCGACCACATCCGCTACGACCTCACCGGCATCGAGCACCAATACGACACCCTGCTGCGCGAACTGCCCGGGACGGACATCCGCTTCGCCCTCAAGGCCTGCCCGGTCGACGAGGTCCTCTGCTGCCTGGCTGACCGCGGCGCCGGCTTCGACACCGCGAGCCCCGCCGAGATCCGGCAGGCCCTCCGGGCCGGGGCGCCGCCCCACCGCGTCCACTACGGCAACACCATCAAGTCCGACCGCGACATCGCCGAAGCCCACCGCCTCGGTGTCCGCACGTTCGCCACCGACAGCCTCGAGGACGTCACCGCGATCGCCGGGAACGCCCCCGGCGCACGCGTGTTCTGCCGGCTGGCCACCAGCGGCCAGGGCGCCCTGTGGGGCCTGAACCGCAAGTTCGGCTGCGACCCGGACGACGCCGTACGGATCATGGACGCCGCCCGCGCGGCCGGCCTCGTCCCCTCCGGACTGTCCGTGCACGTCGGCTCCCAGCAGATGACCGGCGAGGCCTGGCAGCAGGCCCTGGACACCCTCGCCGGAACGCTGCTCGCGCTGGCCGGGCGCGGGATCGTACCCGACCACGTCAACCTCGGCGGCGGGCTGCCCGCGCTCGGCTACCTGGACCGGCGCGGCACCCCGCTCGACCCGCCGCTGGACAAGATCTTCACCGTGCTCCGCGAGGGCATGGAACACCTGAACGGCCTGGCCGCCGCCCCGCTCCGGTTCGTCCTGGAGCCGGGCCGGCACCTGGTCGCCGACCACGGCGCGGTCCGGGCGCACGTGGTGCGGCTGACCGAGCGGACCGGACCCGACGGCCGGGTGGCCCGCTGGCTGTACCTGAGCGCGGGCAAGTTCAACGGCCTGTACGAGATGGACCAGGTCACCCACCCGCTGGTCTTCCCCGGGCGGGAGGCCGACGAGCACGTGCCCGCCGTCGTCGCGGGCCCCACCTGCGACGGCGACGACGCCTACGGCGGCGGCCGGCACCCGGTGCCCGTGCCCCGGACCCTCGCCTCCGGCGACCCGGTGTGGATCCTCTCCGCCGGCGCCTACGCCCCCAGTTACACGACCCAGGGCTTCAACGGCATCCGCCCGCTGCCGTGCGTGTGCGTACGAGGCCCGGAAGGACTCCCACCGACATGAACGACCGTCTACGGGGCATCACCGAGGCCGACTGGCCCCGGCTGGCCGCCCTGGAGAGCGAGGCGTACGCGGACCTCTCCCTCGCCGAGGGCGAGGAGGCGCTGCGCTCCCGGGCCCGCGCCTCGGCCGGCACCTGCTTCGTCCTGGAACACGACGGCCGGCCCGCCGGCTACGTCCTCGCCCTGCCCTACCCCCGGTTCCGCTGTCCCGCGCTGGGCAGCCCGGAACCGGCCGTCCACGACACCGCCAACCTGCACCTGCACGACATCGTCGTCAGCGCCCCGCTGCGCCGCCGGGGGCTCGGCACCCGGCTGGTGCGCCACCTGACCGAGACGGCCCGGGCGCGCGGCTTCACCACCGTCTCGCTGGTCGCCGTCGGCGACAAGGAGGGGTTCTGGCGCGCCCGCGGCTACCGCGCCCACCCGTCGGCCCCGGTCCCGCCGGAGTACGGCCGGGGCGCGGTCTACATGTCGGCGCCGGTGGCCGCCCCGGCCCGGCCGCACCGGGAGGCGGTGTGATGACCGCCGGATCCTTCGCGCGCGCCAAGTGGTCGATCGCCGCGCTGTTCTGCTTCCTCGGCTTCCAGTACGGCACCTGGATCGCCCGGCTGCCCGCGCTGAAGACCCGGCTGGACCTCGGCGCCGGCGAGGTGGGGCTGCTGCTGATGGCCTGCGGGGCGGGCGCGGCGGTCTCCTTCCCGCTGGTCGCCGTGCTGATGCGGCGGCTCGGCTCCCGGCGGCTGTCCCTGGGGTCCGCCGCCGCCCTGACCGCCGTACTGGCCGCCCTGTCCGCCGTGCCGAACTACCCGCTGGCGCTGCTCGCCGTGGCCGCCGACGGGGTCGCGGTCGGCTGTCTCAACGTGGCGATGAACGCGCAGGGGGCCGCGCTGGAGAAGGCGTACGACCGCACCGCCATGTCCCAGCTGCACGCCACCTTCAGCGCCGGGCTGCTCGCCGCCGCGCTGCTGGCCTCCGGTGCCACCGCCGTGACCGGGTCCGTCCC
>NZ_JACBWZ010000501.1 GCF_013870595.1 Streptomyces sp. WELS2
CACCGCGCTCGCCGCCCCCGCCCCCCAGGCCCGCGCCGCCGTCACCCTCACCAGGGTGAGCGACTTCGGGTCCAACCCGGGAGCCCTCACCATGTACGTGTACCGGCCCGCCACCCTGCCGGCCCACCCCGCGGTCGTGGTGGCCCTGCACGGCTGCACCCAGAACGCCCAGGTCTACGCCGACAACTCCGGGCTGCCCCGGCTCGCCGACGAGGACGGCTTCCTGCTGGTGCTCGCCGAGACCGGCACCGGCAACAACGCGAGCAAGTGCTTCAACTGGTTCCAGTCCGGCGACAACCGGCGCGGCCAGGGCGAGGCCCTGTCCGTGCGGCAGATGGTGGGCCACGCCGTCACCGCCTACGGCGCCGACCCGGGCCGCGTCTACGTCACCGGCCTGTCCGCCGGCGGCGCCATGACCGCGGTCATGCTCGCCACCTACCCCGACGTCTTCTCCGCGGGCGCGGTCGTCGCGGGCCTGCCCTACGACTGCACCAAGGACAACAGCCCCTACCTCTGCATGAACCCCGGCGTCGACCGGAGCCCCGCCGACTGGGCCCAGCGGGTGCGCGACGCCTACCCGTCGTACACCGGGCCCTGGCCGCGCGCGGCCATCTGGTACGGCGACCAGGACACCACCGTCGTACCGCGCAACGCCACCGAACTGCGCGATCAGTGGACAGCCCTGCACGGCCTGTCCCAGACGCCCACCCGGACCACGGCCATCGGGCCGGACGCCACCCGGCAGGACCAGTACCTGGCCGCCGACGGCACCGTGGCCGTCGAGGTCGACCGGGTCCCCGGCATCGGCCACGGCACCCCGGTCGACCCCGGCACCGGCGCCGAGCAGTGCGGCAGCACCGGCGCCCCGTACTTCCCCGGCTCCATCTGCTCCAGCCGCTGGATCGCCCGGTTCTTCGGCCTGGACACCACCGCCCCCGGCGACCCCGGCCCCGGCGACCCCGGTCCCGCCGCCTGCTGGACGGCGAGCAACTACGCCCACGTCCAGGCGGGACGGGCCACCACCAGCGGCGGCTCCGCCTACGCCGTCGGCTCCGGCCAGATCATGGGCCTGTACAACACGTTCGTCACCCACACCCTGAAGGAATCACCCACGGGCTACTTCACCCTCGCCGACAGCGGATGCCCCTGACCACCCGTCAGCGGCCGTACAACGCCGCCATGGTGGCCGGCACCGACGAACGGGCCGCCATCATGGCGGCCCCGCACATGTCCGGAACCCCCACACCGCACCTAACCTCCAGCGCGTCCCCAACCCGCCGGAGGAGCCGTATGCTTCCGCTGAATCCGCGCCGAAGAGAACACCGCGCCCGGCGCACCCCCCTCGGCGCCCTGTCGCTCGCCACCGTCTGCGTGCTCCTGGCCACCCCGGTCACCCCGGCCGGCGCCACGACCGCCGTCCCCGGAAGCCCCGACGCCCACTGCGCCGGCCGCGCCCTGCTGCGCGTACCCGGCGCCGCCCGTCAGCAGGCCGACTGCCTGGACGAGCTGACCACCGCCGGAACCGTCGCCTCCGGCCACACCGACCCGGCCGACTACGCGGGCCTCACCCCCAAGGACCTGCCCACCCCCACCGGCGTCCCCGGCATCCAGGTCGACGGCTACTTCCCGGACACCTCCACCACCAACACCGACCACGGCTGGCACCACGACTCCCAGTTCGTGATCCGGCTGCCCGACCGCTGGAACGGCGGCCTGGTCGTCGCGGGCACCCCCGGCAACCGCGAGCAGTACGCGGGCGACCGGGCCATCGCCGACTGGGTCCTCGCCCGCGGCTACGCCTACGCCGCCACCGACAAGGGCAACACCGGCACGGCCTTCTTCCGCGACGGCCGCCGGCCCGGCGACGCCATCGCCGAATGGAACACCCGCCTCACCCAGCTCACCCGCGCCGCCCGCACCGTCGTCGCGCAGCGCTACCACCGGCCCCCGGCCCGCACCCTCGCCACCGGCCTGTCCAACGGCGGCTACCTGGTGCGCTGGCAGCTGGAGAACCACCCCGAGCTCTATGACGGCGGCGTCGACTGGGAGGGCACCCTGTGGCGCGCCGACGGCCCCAACCCGCTCACCTTCCTGCCGGCCGCCCTGCGCCACTACCCCGACCACGCCGCCGGCGGCCCCCGGGCCGCCGAGGCCACGGCGGCGATGCACCGGGCCGGCTACCCGGCCGGCTCCGAGTTCCTGTGGCCGTACCACCACCAGGTCTACTGGGACCTCACCCAGCGCATCTACCGCGAGGAATTCGATCCCGGCTACGACGGCGCCACCGAGGCGGGCACCCCGTACTGCGCCTCCGGCACCCCCGGCTGCGACGCCGACTACGCCTACCCGGCCCGCCCCGCCGCCGTCCACCGTGCGGTCGCCCGCATCGCGCTGACCGGCCGCATCGGCAAACCCCTGATCACCCTCCAGGGCACCCTGGACGTGCTGCTCCCCATCAGCCGGGACTCCGACGTCTACGCCCGCATGGTCCACGCGGCCGGCCGCGGCTCCCTGCTGCGCTACTACCGCATCGAGGACGGCACCCACACCGACTCCCTGGCCGACGTCTTCCCCGACCGGCTGCGCCCGATGGTGCCCTGCCACCGTGCCGCGTTCACCGCCCTGGAGCGCTGGATCGCCGGAGCGGGCCTCCCCCCGGCGGACCACACGGTCGCCCGCCCGGCCGGCGCGGACCCCGCCACCCTGCTCACCAGCTGCCCGCTGGGCCAGGGGCTGTCTCCCGGGCGCCCGCAGGTCACCTGGCGGGGCACGGGCACGTACCATGGCCGCATGTCGTTCCTCCGCCGCCGCAGCGCGACCCCCGCCGGACCCGACTTCGACGTGCTGGCCATGGACCCGGGCGACTGGCCGGGCAATCTCGGCGCGGGCCTGCTGCCCGCCCCCGACGGCACCTGCCAGGGCGTCTTCCTGCGCTACGACCTGTTCGGCGGACGCGGCCCCGCCATGATCATCGGCAATCTCCCGGAGGGCTCCCCGGCCCGCGAGGTCGCCGAGGGCGAGATCCCCTTCGAGGTGGGGCAGCTGCTGCTGGCGCTGGAGAACGACGAGGAGGTCACCGTCGTCGGCACCGAGGACACCCCGGTGCTCCAGGGCGACAACCTCCTCATCGTGCGGCGGCTGAAGCTCTCCGAGAGCCGGATCTCCTGCGTCCAGTTCGACCGCAGCGACGGCGTGCTGGTGACCATCGCCGCCTGGGACCGGCCCATCACGGACGACCTGTACGCCCTGCTGAAGCCGCTCCCGGCGGAACTGTTCCAGCAGGGCTGAGACCTCACCGGCCGGCCGCGGCCCCGTCCTCGACCGTCACGTCGGCGGCCCGGACGAAGGCGACCCGGTGGCCGTACTGGATCTCGTAGTACCGGTCCTCGCCCACCACCACCCGGTGCGCGTCGGGGGTGAAGGTGACCGCGTAGTAGTACTCGCCCGGCATCTCGTCACCGACCACATAGCGCTGCCCGGCCGGGATCGTGTAGGGCAGCGGCACCACCGACTGGGCGGGGACGCCCGCCGGATAGGCCGCCTTCTCCGGGTAGGCACGGCCGTACACCGGCACGCTCGCCAGGCCCTCGCGCGGGGTCACCACCAGGCCCCTCGCGGGCACCGCCGTCCGCTCTCCGGCCGGGTCACGGAACCAGGCCTTCTGCCCCAGGTACCAGATGGCCGTCCAGCCGCCCCAGCGGCCGGCCACCGCGTACTGCTGGCCGGTGGAGACCCGCGAGGACAGATCGTTCACCCCGTCGGTCGGGCCCGTCCTCAGCCCGATGTCCCTGACCAGCGGCGCGCTCTCGTCGTGGTCCGTGTACAGCCGCACCTCGCCCGAGCCGTGCGCCGGGCACGGCTCGCCCTTGGCGGTGCAGCCGGTGTACACGGGCTGGTTCTCGTCGTAGTCCGGCAGCACCGTCAGCACTCCCGAGTGCGGGCCGGCCGTGCGCCCCAGCGGCCGGCCCAGCAGCCGGAAGTAGTGCCGCCAGTCCCAGTACGGGCCCGGGTCCGTGTGCATCCCGGGGATGGTGGACGCGGTCGGCCCGGGCACGTTGTCGTGGCCCAGGATGTGCTGCCGGTCCAGCGGGATGCCGTACGTCCTGGCCAGGTACCGCACCAGCCGCGCCGAGGAACGGTACATCTCCTCCGTGTACCAGGCGTCCGGAGCGGCCAGGAAGCCCTCGTGCTCGATGCCGATCGACCGGGCGTTGACGTCCCAGTTGCCCGCGTGCCAGGCCACGTCCTTGGTCTTCACATGCTGGGCGATCAACCCATCCGTCGAGCGAATCGTGTAGTTCCACGACACATAGGTGGGGTCCTGGATCAGATTCATGACCCCTTCCCAGGCGCCCTCCGTGTCATGGATGACGATGTACTTGATCCGCTGGGAGGCCGGGCGGTCGGCGAGGTCGTGGTTGCCGTAGTCGCCGTCCCCGAACTCCTCGTACGGTGCCGGGACCGAGACGCACGAGACCGACCGGGGACACTCGGTGCCGTCCGCCGGCAGGGTGCGCAGGCCCGCCCGCCGCAGCCGCCGGGTGTCGGGGACCCGGCCGGGCCGGGCGGCCAGGGTCACCAGCTGGCCGTCGTCCGTGACCCGTTCCTCGCCGGTGCGCAGCACGTCGTACACGTCGTCGGCGTACGCGGCGGCGGTGGCCGTGTCGTCGGCGCCGGAGAACCGGGCCACC
>NZ_JACBWZ010000502.1 GCF_013870595.1 Streptomyces sp. WELS2
CACTTGGGCCGTATGTGGTCGACAGGCCATCGCCTTGAGGTACCGTGCCGTCCGGGCCCGTCGAGGCGTACGCGCAGGCGTCGGCCGACGCGGTGCCGGCCGGCCAGCCCACCAGGGCCCAGGTCAGCGTCAGCAGGGCCAGCACCGGTGCGGTGGGTGCGCATCGGGTCACTCGGGGTCCATGCACGACGCAGATCATGAGGTGCGGGGGACCGCATTACCCCACAGTGGCCGGAGATTGCTCCGAAAGAGGGAGATTGGCCGACTGGAGGTTTGACGGACGAAACAGCCGCATATGCCGATCGCCCGCCTGCCGGGGCCCTCGCCGTGGCCGTGGAGGGAATTTCCGCCCGCCGTTGAACACGGCGGCCCCCTCCCCCCGTACCCATGGCCGTGCGGCGGCGCGGCAGGCGCTGCGGTATCCAGGTGACGATGGGGAGTTGACGATGAAGACCTCCTGGCGGACCGCCTCACTGGTGGCCACGGCCGCCACGGTGCTGGCGCTGACGACGGCGTGCGGTCAGGACAGCGGCACCACTGCGGCGTCGGCGGCCCGGAACGCCGGGGCGACGGTCGCGGCGGGCGACGACGTGAACCCGGGCGGCGGCACCGCGATCGGCTCGGGCAACGGATACGGCGCCGACGGGGCCCAGGACTCCACGGCCCCGGCCACCCCCGCGGGCAAGCTCACCGCGGCGAGCAACCCCGAGCTCGGCAAGGTGCTGACCGACGGCTCCGGCCTCACCCTCTACCGGTTCGACAAGGACACCGCCGAACCACCGAAGTCCAACTGCTCCGGCGACTGCGCCACCACCTGGCCGCCGGTCCCCGCCGACGACGCCACCGCCGGCGCCGGCGTCGACCGGGCGCTGCTCGGCGAGGTGACCCGCGCCGACGGCTCCAGGCAGCTCACCATCGGCGGCCGGCCCGCGTACCGCTACGCCAAGGACGTCAACGCCGGTGACGTGAACGGCCAGGGCGTGGGCGGCACCTGGTTCGCGCTCGCCCCGAACGGCAAGAAGGCCAAGTCGTCCCCGATGCCCGGCCTGTCCGTCCGCAAGGACCCGAAGCTCGGCGACATCGTCGTGGACCGCCAGGGCATGACCGTCTACCGCTTCATGAAGGACAAGGCCTGGCCCAAGCCGGTCTCGAACTGCACCGGGGCCTGCCTGGAGAAGTGGCCGGCCGTCGCCCCGGTCGCCGCCGACGACACCGCGGGCGTGAAGAAGAAGGGCCTCATGCCCTTCACCCGTACCGACGGGACGAGGCAGATGACCGTCAACTGCCGGCCCGTCTACACCTTCTCCGGGGACAAGGCCCCGGGGGACACCAACGGTCAGGGCGTGGGCGGTACTTGGTACGCCGTCTCGCCCGACGGCGAGCCGGTCGGCGCGCCGGGCGAATAGATCACCTCCCCGGGGTCGATCACCCGCCCCGGCCCGGCGCGCGGCCGAAGATCCGCCCCCTCCGCACCGCGCGGAGGGGGCGGATCGTTGTGCGTGCCGGGATCGCCGGGGCGGCACGTCGTCACGGACCGGGGTCGCGCGGGCACTTGCCGCAGGCAGTGACCGGGAACGGATGGTCAATTTCCGTTTCAGGTCGCTCCTTTGGCGGGCGATCAGTAGCCTCTGCTCGAACACCGGATCGCCTACACCTGTCCACGCTTTGGAGACATATATGGAGCGTCCTGCCTGGGCCCCACGCAGCATCGACATCTCGGTGCCGAGCGTCTCGCGGATCTACGACTACTACCTGGGCGGTTCGCACAACTTCGAGGTGGACCGGGAGGCGGCGCGCCGGGCCATGGAGTTCATGCCGGGTCTGCCGAAGGTGATGCAGGCCAACCGGGCGTTCATGCGCCGCGCGGTGCGGTTCGCGGCCGGCGAGGGCATCACCCAGTTCCTCGACATCGGCTCCGGCATCCCCACCTTCGGCAACGTCCACGAGGTGGCCCAGGCCGCCGTACCGGGCGCCCGCGTCGTCTACGTCGACCACGACCCGGTGGCCGTCGCGCACAGCGAGGCCGTGCTCGCGGACAACGACGACGCCGACGTGATCGCCGCGGACCTCCTCAAGCCCCGGGAGATCCTGACCAGCCCCCGGCTGGAGCGGCTCATCGACCTGAAGCGTCCGGTGGCGCTGCTGCTCGTTGCCATACTGCACTTCGTGGACGACGCGGACGACCCCCACGGTGCGGTGGCCCAGCTGCGCGAGGCGCTCGCGCCCGGCAGCCTGCTCATCCTCACCCATGCCTCGTACGAGGGAATCCCGCTGCCCGCCGAGCGGGCCGAGGGAGCGGTGGACGTATACAAGGACATTCGCAACCCGCTGATCATGCGCTCGCGCGACGAGGTCGCGCGGTTCTTCGAGGGGTACGACATGGTGGAACCCGGACTGGTGCAGATGCCGCTCTGGCGCCCGGACTCGGCGCCGGAGGACGAGGATCCGTATGCCTTCTCCGGATTCGCCGGCGTGGGGCGTTCGGCGTGAGCGCGGAACCGGACGGGCCGGAGGACAGACTGCACCGCCTGACGACCATCTGGAGCCGGGCGGTCTACCCGGTGACCTCCACCTCGCTGACCCGCGCCGAGTTCGCGGAGGAACTCCTGCCGCTCGCCCGCCGGTTGAGCGAACTGCTGCGCGCCCGCAGCTTCGACGCGGACGCGGCGAAGGCCGTCGGGGCCGCCCTGGTCGGCGCGCACTGCACCGACCCCGAGGCGCTGGCCCGCACCCTCGACTGCGTCGACGCCTACCTGATCCTGTACTGCGGCGAGGACGGACCCCAGGACGAACTGCGGATGCGTTCCTCGAGGTTGCAGCACGCGATGGCCGCCGGCTACGCGCAGGCGCTGCGCGAGCGCACCCGTGCCGAGCAGGAGGCCATCGCCCAGGCCGCGTTGCGGGCGCAGGGCGTGGTCGCCCAGGCGCTGCACGCCAGTGAGGCCCGCTTCCGCGCGGTCTTCGAGGGCGCCGCGATAGGGATCGGCATCGCCGACCTCCACGGCAACGTCCTCCAGGTCAACGAGGCGCTGCTGCGCATGTTCGGCCTGTCCGAGCAGACCCTGCGCGGCCGGCGCGTCCAGGACTGGGTGCACCCCGAGGACGCCCCGCAGATCCGGCGGCTGTACGAGGAACTGGTGCGCGGCGAGCGCGAGCACTACCACGTGGAGAAGGCGTTCAACCGGCCCGACGGAACGGTCCTGTGGACCAACCTCACCGTCTCGCTGCTGCGGGACGCCGACGGCAGCCCGCAGTACCAGCTCGCCCTGATGGAGGACACCACCGAGCGCCGGCTGCTCAATCTGCGGCTGCGCTACGAGGCCACCCACGACGCCCTGACCGGCCTGCCCAACCGCACACTGTTCTTCGAGCGGCTGGACAAGGCCCTGAACGCGGGCGAGGGCCAGCGGTTCGGCCTGTGCTACCTGGACCTCGACGGCTTCAAGACCATCAACGACAGCCTCGGTCACGCGGCCGGCGACCGGCTGCTGGTGGAGGTCGCCGACCGGCTCCAGTCCTGCGCGACCGCGCCCGGCGAGATGGTCGCCCGGCTCGGCGGCGACGAGTTCGTGGCCCTGACCACCGGCCCCGACACCGAGCGCGGGGTCGACGAACTCGCCGAGCGCATCATGAACGCTCTCGTGACCCCCATCAGCATCGACGGCCGTGACCTGCTGGTCCGCGGCAGTCTGGGCATCGTGGAGGGACCGGCCGGCGAGCGTACCGCCGCCGAGGTGCTGCGCAGCGCCGACATCACCATGTACCGGGCGAAGTCGGCGGGCGGCAACCGCGCGGAGCTCGCCGACCCCGAGGCCGACGCCCGCGCCATCACCCGGCACGGCCTGACCACGGCCCTGCCGACCGCCCTCGAACGCGGCGAGTTCTTCATCGAGTACCAGCCCCTGGTGCACCTCGGGGACGGCAGTGTGCGCGGCGCCGAGGCGCTGGTGCGCTGGCTGCATCCGCAGCACGGGGTGCTCGGCCCGGACCGGTTCATCCCGCTCGCCGAGCACACGGGCCTCATCGTGCCGCTCGGCCGCTGGGTGCTGGAGGAGTCGATCCGGCAGGCCCGCGCCTGGCGCGAACGCCACGGCGGGCAGGCCGGCCCGCTGCGGATCAACGTCAACCTCTCGCCCTGCCAGCTCGGTCACCCGGGGCTGGTGCAGGACACCGTCGACATCCTCGAACGCGCGGGCGTCGCCCCGGACGCGCTGTGCCTGGAGGTCACCGAGTCCGCGCTCATCGGCGCCGACGACGACCTCCTCAAACCGCTGCGCCGGCTCGCCGAGATGGGCGTCGACATCGCCCTGGACGACTTCGGCACCGGTTACTCGAACCTCGCCAACCTGCGCCGGCTGCCGGTCAGCATCCTCAAGCTCGACCGCTCCTTCACCCAGGGCATGCAGCGCTTCCCCGCCGACCCCGTCGACCTGAAGATCGTGGAGGGCATCGTCTCCCTCGCCCACAGCCTCGACCTGGCGGTCACCGTCGAGGGCGTGGAGACCGGCGCCCAGGCCGAGCAGCTGCGCATACTGGGCTGCGACACGGCCCAGGGCTGGTACTACGCCCGCCCGGGCCCGCCGGAGCGGCTCCACGACCTGACCCTGGTGGACGCGACCTGACCGAAGCCGGAACCCCGCGCCCCGCCGGCCCTCCCCCCACCTCGCGCGTCGCCCGGCGCGGGAGTTC
>NZ_JACBWZ010000503.1 GCF_013870595.1 Streptomyces sp. WELS2
GGCGCGGCCGGTCATCGGGGCAGCGCCTTGAGCGTCCGGACGGGCAGGGTGAGGGTGAACGCCCAGACCGTCATCGTGCACGCCCCGCCGAACAGGGCGACACCGAGGGGAATGTGCAGCAGCAGGTCGCGCGAGTACCCGGCGATCTGCTGGACGACGATCAGCGCGAGGAGTACGGCGCCGAGGACCGTGGGCCAGACCCGGTTCGCCCGCACCCTCCAGGCGACGGTGGCGGCGACCGTCTCGGCCAGGAGCATCATCGTAAGAACGCGCGCGTTGATGTCGTGGGCGGTGAGCAGGCCCACGTCGCCGTTGACGAACAGTCCGGCCAGCGCGGCCTGGACGAGGGTGTTGACGGTGAACAGCACGGAGACGACCCGGAAGGCGATCACCGGCCGGACCGGGACGCCGTGCGTCCCGGGGACCGGAGCCGCCCGAGTCGGAGGTGGGGGGCACGGCCTGGGCCGCTGCTTCTGACGAGGATCGCTGCATCACGGATTCCGGTGCGGTGCGGGCGGATGGGTGGGGGGAGGGACGCACGGTGAGGGCACGCGGGCGGGGAATGCCGCGCGGCGTGCAGGGCGTGTGACCGTGCCGCGGACAGGGCGAAGGCCGGCGACGAGGGGGTCGTCACCGGCCTTCGGTCAGCTGCCCGTGGTGGGGGTCACGCGCAGTCGAGTCCGCGGTTGAGGCAGTCGGCGATCCTGCCGGCCAGTCCGTTCGTGGTGACGCTGATGAAGTCGTCGTGGTCCGTGGCCGGCTTGTGCAGCTGCTCGGGGAAACCGTCCACCGCGTAGGCGTTCTTCACCTGCCCGTTCCGGATCACCGGCGGGGGAACGGCGTAGACGAGCCGCATGGTCAGCTGCGGGATCGCCTTGAACCCGTTCGGGCAGACCCCGCTGGCCGGGTCCGCGAAGGCCACGTGCGTACGGTGGTTGGCGCTGTCGGTGTTCTGCCCGTCCCAGCAGCTCTGGAAGGCGAACGAGCGCACCACCTCGCTGCCCTGCGGACAGATCGGGTAGCGGTCGGTGAGCTGCACCTTGTTCTCGAAGCCGGTGCAGCTCCAGTGCGCGTTGGCGTTGGCCGTGCCGTTGGTGGTGGTCTTGGCGTCACCGGTGATGATGCGCAGGAACCGCGGCATCGCGACGACCTTGCCCGCCGGGCTGCCGACGTACTTGATCTCGGCCTGGACCGGGGTCAGGATCCGGCCGGCGTTGCCCTCCCTGCCGCCGCCGTCGGCGTTCTGGTCGAAGTCCCGGGTGCCGTCCTGCACGCGGACGACCGGCCAGTAGTACGACGACAGGTCACCGCGGTTCCGGCAGCTGGTGCCGCCCCGCAGGAGCGTCCGGTTGCTCGCGAAGGCGTCGACCTTCTGGTTGCCGACGTAGTCGTGCAGGTGGTGCGCGCCGTTGGTGACACCGGGCGCCACGATCACGTTGTCGGTGTTGTGGTTCTTGTTGGCGTTCACCCCGCAGCGGGTGGTGAACGTGCCGGTCGAGGCGTCGCCGGTCCGGCGGGGGGTGCCCTGGACGTTCGGCGCGACCTTGGTGATGTCCACGAAGTCCGCGGCGACGGGTCCGTTGCCGGCCTGCCCGCCGATGCCTCCCTGCTGCCCGCCGTTGTTCTGCTGCTGCCCCCCGCCGGCGTCGGTCTGGTTCGTGTTCCGCGTGGCGCAGGGGGCGAGCTGTTTCAGCGCGTTGTCGAAGGACCCGCCGGCCCGCTGGATGCCGATCCGGATCCGGTCGATCGTCGCCGCGCGCTTCTCGCCGAGGGGGCCGACGATCGCGTTCCGCACGAAGCCGGGGTCCTTCGCCTGCGCGTTGCGGGTGGCGGCGAGCCGGGCGTACGCCTCGGTGATCTGCCGGTCCAGATCGGCCAGTTCCCGTGCCACGCCCTGCCGGGCCGGCTCCGGCACGTTCGTCAGCCGCTGGCCGACGTCCGGGCAGGAGACGGTCACGACCCGGGCCGTGGCGGCCTTGGTCGCGTTGCCTCCCCAGGCCCGCTGGTCCGGTTCGTGCGCCGAGGCGTGGAAGTTCGCCCAGAGCAGCCCGCCCCCGCCGAGCGCTAGGGCCGCCGCTGCGGCGATGGCCTTGGCGGCCGGCGGCGTACGGCGTTTTCGTGTGTTGCGTCCCATGGAACTCCTCTGACGTCCTTGTGGGGCGGCACCGAGGCGCCCGACAGGAGTGAAGCGGCGCCCTTGGATACGGACGCCGCCCCGGAGGTGTTCACCGTTCCCGTGGATTCCCTCGCGTATCAGCGGAGTCGGCGGGTCACCGGCCTTGGTCCAGATAGGCGAGCACCGCCAGGACGCGCCGGTTGTCGTCGTCCGAGACCTCCAGGCCCAGCTTGGCGAAGATGTTGGAGGTGTGCTTGGCGATCGCCCGTTCCGTCACCACGAGCTGGGCCGCGATGCCCGCGTTGGAGCGGCCCTGGGCCATCAGCTCCAGCACCTCCCGCTCCCGCGGGGTCAGCCGGGCGAGCGGCCGGTCGCCGGCCGACCGCCGGGACAGCAACTGCTGGATCACCTGCGGGTCCATGGCCGTGCCGCCCGCCGCCACCCGCCGTACGGCGTCCACGAACTGCTCCGCGTCGAACACCCGGTCCTTGAGCAGATAGCCGATCGCCCCGTCGCCGTCGGCGAGCAGCTCGCGCGCGTACAGCTGCTCCACGTGCTGGGAGAGCACCAGCACCGGCAGCCCGGGCCGCGCCCGGCGGGCGGCGAGCGCGCACTGCAGGCCCTCGTCGGTGTGGGTGGGCGGCAGCCGTACGTCCACCACGGCCACGTCCGGCGTCGACTCCTCCAGTGCCCTGGCCAGTTCCGGACCGGACTCGACGGCCGCGGCGATCTCGAAGCCGTAGGCCGTCAGCATCCGCACCAGCCCGTCGCGCAGCAGGAAGAGGTCTTCGGCTAGGACAACACGCACGGGATCTCCATGGTCACCATGGTGGGACCGCCGGCGGGGCTGCTGACGGCCAGGACTCCGTCGAATGTACCGAGCCGGCGCTCCACCCCCGCGAGCCCCGAGCCGGCCCCCACCGCGGCGCCGCCCCGCCCGTTGTCGGTGACCGTGAGCCGCAGCCGGCCGTCGGTGTGGTGCACGTCGATCCAGAGCCGGTCGGCACCGGAGTGCTTGACGGCGTTGGTCAGCACCTCGTTGACCGCGAAGTAGGCGGCCGACTCCACCGGCGCCTCCGCCCGGCCGGACAGCTCCACGCTCACCTCGGCCGGCAGCGGCAGCCGCAGCGCCAACGCCCGTACCGCGTCGCCGAGTCCGCGCTCGGCGAGGACCGGCGGATGGATGCCGCGCACCAGGTCGCGCAGCTCCTCCAGGGCCTCGGCGGAGTTCCGGCGGGCCTGCGCGATCAGCTTCTTCGCCGCGGCCGGGTCCCGTTCGACCAGCATCTCGATGGTGCCGAGGTCCATGCCCATGGCGACCAGCCGGGCCTGCGCGCCGTCGTGCAGGTCCCGTTCGATCCGGCGCAGTTCGGCGGCCGAGGTGTCCACCGCGTCCCGCCGGGTCTCGGTCAGCACCCGCACCCGCTCGGTGAGCTCGCCCCGGCCGCCGCCGAGGACGGCCCGGGTGAGCCGGAAGTGCGCGGTGAGCAGTGACGGGGTGAAGCGGTGGGCGACCACCAGCAGCACGGCGGCGAGGGCGCCGGCGAGCAGCGCGGTCGCCTGCCCGGTGACCGGCACGAAGAGGTACCAGTAGGTGTCGCCCGGGCCCTGTACGTACGCCCGCCACAGCCCGGCCGCCACCAGCAGCCCCTGGACCGGGAGGAACAGCAGCACGGCCGGGAGCAGCGCGGTGGCCGTGCCCGCGGTCATGTCGGCCAGCAGCCACCGCAGGTCCCGCCAGGACTGCGGGTCCCGGAGCAGGGTGACCGTACGGGTCCACGGGCCCGCCCCCGGCGGCACCGGCCGGTACACCACCGGGATCACCACCCCGCCCCACTCGGCGGCCAGCTCCCGGCGGGCCCGCGCGTACCGGCGCACCGCGCCGAACACCGGCGGCACCAGGAACAGGCCGAGGCCGAGCGGGAGGAGTTCGAGGGAGATGACGGTGAAGGCGAAACACAGCACCGTCACCGGTGGCATCGCCAGGGCCAGGACCAGCCCCTGTACGGCGGCCAGCACCGCCTGCCGGGTGCGGGCGCGGAAGTCGTCCCGCTGGACGTCGGTGTTCATGGCGCCAGTCTGGCCGAGCCGCCGGGCCCGGTCACGGGGCCGGCCCCCACGTCAGGGGGTGGTGCCAGGTACACCCCGGGCCAGGCCCAGCACCCTCGCCTCCACCTCGGGATCCAGGCCCGGACGGGTGCGGTCCGGGCGCAGCGGTCCGGTGCCGCCGAGCCCGCTCAGCCAGCGCCAGGTGTCCGCGACCGTCTCCGCCACCGGGCGGCACACCAGCCCGGTCGCCACCGCCCGGGACACGTCCGCGCCGTGCACGGCGCCGTGCGTCTCGCCGCCCGGCGGCACCCACACCGGCAGCTCGGTCCACGGTTCGATCCCGGCGGCCAGGATCGTCTCCGGGTCGGTCCAGCGCAGCTCCGCGTCCGCGCCGGTCGCCCGCACACAGGCGTCGAGCAGCTCGCCCATGGTGGTGTGACCGGGCGGGCTGACCAGGTTGTACGGCCCGCCCAGGCCGCGCTCCAGGGCGCCGAGCAGCCAGCCGGCGAGG
>NZ_JACBWZ010000504.1 GCF_013870595.1 Streptomyces sp. WELS2
GCGACGAACCCGGCCAGCTCCAGCCCGCTGCCGCCGGGGCCGCCGGGGTTGACCAGCAGCGGGCCCTCGAAGGCCCGCGCGGTGTGCGGGACGCGGGACAGGGCGAGCGTGATCTGCCGGCCCGCCGGGGCGGCGTGGTCCAGCGGCACCCGCACCGAGGCGCACTGGAGGGTCGGGTGATCACGGGTGGCGCACGCCCTCCAGACCGGCGCGGGGGCGGTGGCCGCCCGGACGGGGGCGGCGGTGAGCGAGCCCGCCACCACGGCGGCGACCGCGCCCAGAGCGGCTGCGCGTGTTCTCATACGGGGTCCTCCCGGGACGCGGGGACACGGCGAACCGTGCGGCACGGCTTCGCCCGGATCGTCCCGGCGCCGGGACCTGGGAGAACCCGGCTTCGCGATACTTGACCCGATCGGGCCGCGGGATGCCCCTGAACGCGCCCCTGCCCGCTCACATCAGGCTGAGCTGCACCGGTTCCGCCGGCCCGGGGGCCGGCGCGGGCGCGGGCGGGCGGATCCGGCGGGCCTGCCCGGAGCGGGCGGGCCCGATGCCGTACTCCTCGGCCAGCTCGTGCACCTGACGGGTGATCCGGCGCTGGTACCACCTCGGCGCGTAGGCGCCCTCCGCGTACAGCCGCTCGTAGCGGGACACCAGGTGCGGATGGTGCCGGCCGAGCCAGGTCATGAACCACTCCCGGGCGCCCGGGCGCAGATGCAGCACCAGAGGGGTCACGGAGACCGCCCCGGCCGCCGCGATCGCCCGCACCGTCTCCCGCAGCCGCTCCGGGTCGTCGCTCAGGAACGGGATCACCGGGGCCATCAGCACCCCGCAGCCGATGCCGTGCTCCCCGAAGGCGCGGACGACCTCCAGCCGGCGCTCGGGCGCGGGCGTGCCCGGTTCCACCGTGCGCCACAGCTCGCTGTCCAGGAAGCCGACGGAGACGGACACGCCCACGTCCGTCACCTCGGCCGCGCGGACCAGCAGCGGGAGGTCGCGCAGGATCAGGGTGCCCTTGGTGAGGATCGAGAACGGGTTCGCGTGGTCGGTGAGCGCGGAGATGATGCCCGGCATCAGCCGGTAGCGGCCCTCGGCGCGCTGGTAGCAGTCGACGTTCGTGCCCATCGCCACGTGCTCGCCCCGCCAGCGGCGCGAGCCGAGCTGGCGGCGCAGCACCTCCGGGGCGTTGACCTTGACCACGATCTGGGTGTCGAAGCCGATGCCCGTGTCCAGGTCCAGATAGCCGTGGGTGGCGCGGGCGAAGCAGTACACACACGCGTGCGAGCAACCACGGTAGGGGTTGACCGTCCACTCGAACGGCATGCGCGAGGCGCCCGGCACCCGGTTGAGCACCGAGCGCGCCCGCACCTCGTGGAAGGTGATCCCGCGGAACCCGGGCGGGTCGGTACGGGTCGTCACGGCGTCCGCGCCGAACAGCGCGGTGCCGACGGCCCGGCCGTGGTCGCCGTCGTCGGTGAGGTTGTCCCAGCGCATGACGCCTCCTCGGTAGCACTGGGCACAGAATAGAACATGTGTTCCCATGATCACGCGGACCCCGATTTGGGCCGCCGGGCACCGGGGTGGTTGGCTTGCCCCATACCGGAAGACAGGTCCTGGAGGAACGCAATGGCGCAGGTCGAGGCCACTACCGAGCGGGTCGTCGCGGCGGACGCGGAGAAGGTGTTCGACGCCCTCGCCGACTACCGCGGCACCCGGCAGAAGCTGCTGCCCGAACACTTCAGCGAGTACGAGGTGCGCGAGGGCGGCGACGGCGAGGGCACCCTCGTCCACTGGAAGCTCCAGGCCACCAGCAAGCGGGTGCGCGACTGCCTGCTCGAGGTGACCGAGCCCACCGACGGCGAACTCGTCGAGAAGGACCGCAACTCCTCCATGGTCACCACCTGGCGGGTCACCCCGGCCGGCGAGGGCCGCTCCCGCGTGGTCGTCACCACCACCTGGCAGGGCGCCGGCGGCATCGGCGGCTTCTTCGAGCGGACCTTCGCGCCCAAGGGCCTCGGCCGGATCTACGACGCCCTGCTCGCCAACCTCGCCGCCGAGGTCGAGAAGTAGCCAACCACGCGCCGACGCAAGGGCGTTGACCTCCGGTCGCGCCCTTCACCGGTTCGAGTGGATCTCCGGTCCGGGCCGGGCGGGGCCGTAACCTCAGGCAACCGGTCCCCGTTGTCGCCTCACGCGGGAAACGCGCGAGGCGCAACGAGGGGAGCGGTCCGTGGGAGGGACGACACTGGCGCGGCAGGAGCCGGACCTGGCACCGGCGGCCGGCGAGGCGTCCGCGTCCCCGCCGCCGCCCGCGCCCGCCGTGCCGCTCACGCCCCGCCGGGTCCGGCTGGTGTTCTCCGGGCTGATGCTGGCACTGCTGCTGGCCGCCCTGGACCAGATGATCGTCGCCACCGCCCTGCCCAAGGTCGTCGGCGAACTGCACGGCCTGGACAAGATGTCCTGGGCCGTCACCGCCTACCTGCTCACCTCCACCATCGGCCTGCCCCTGTACGGCAAGCTGGGCGACCTCGTCGGCCGCAAGGGCGTCTTCCAGTTCGCCATCGCCGTGTTCGTCGTCGGCTCCGCGCTCGCCGGCCGGGCCGGCAGCATGGACCAGCTGGTCCTCTACCGCGCGCTCCAGGGCGTCGGCGCCGGCGGTCTCATGATCGGCGTGCAGGCCATCATCGCCGACATCGTGCCGCCCCGGGAACGCGGCCGCTACATGGGCCTGATCGGCGCCGCCTTCGGCCTCGCCTCCGTCGCCGGCCCGCTGCTCGGCGGCTACTTCACCGACCACCTCTCCTGGCGCTGGTGCTTCTACGTCAACGTCCCCTTCGGCCTGGTCACCTTCGTAGTCGTCACCGTCGTGCTGAAGCTGCCCCGGCCGCCCGTGCGGGCCCGGCTCGACGTGCCCGGTGCCATCCTGCTCGCCGCCGCCTCCACCTGCCTGGTGCTGCTCACCAGCTGGGGCGGCACCGAGTACGCCTGGGACTCCCGGCCCGTGCTCCTCCTCGGCGCCGGCGCCCTCGTCAGCACCGTCCTCTTCCTGGTCGCCGAGCACCTCGCCGCCGAACCCCTCATCCCGCTCAGGCTGTTCCGCGACCCCGTTTTCACCGTCAGCGGCCTGGTCGGCCTGGTCGTCGGTGTCGCCCTGTTCGGCGCCGCCAGCTATCTGCCGACCTTCCTGCAGATGGTCGACGGGGCCAGCGCCACCGAGTCCGGGCTGCTCATGCTGCCCATGATGGCCGGGATCGTCGGCGCCTCCCTCATCGGCGGCCAGCTCATCAGCCACACCGGCCGCTACAGGATCTACCCCGTGCTCGGCAGCGCCGTCTCCGTCGTCGGCATGTGGCTGCTGTCCCGGCTCCAGACCGACACGCCCCGACTGCACTACAGCATCTGGATGGCCGTCCTCGGCACCGGCATCGGCCTGGTGATGCCCGTCCTCGTCCTCGCCGTGCAGAACTCCGTGCGCCCCGCCGACCTCGGTAGCGCCACCAGCGCCAACAACTACTTCCGGCAGATCGGCGGCAGCGTCGGCGCCGCCGTCTTCGGCACCCTCTTCGCCGAGCGGCTCGCCTCCGCGCTCCGCGCCGAGCTGCCCCCGGGCGCCGGCCCCCGCCTGCCCGCCGCCGACTCGATCACCCCGCAGCTCGTCCACGCGCTGCCCCCGGCCCTGCGCGACGCCTACATCCGCGCCTACGCCGACGCGATGCCCCGGATCTTCCTCTACCTCGTCCCGGTGCTCGCCCTCGGCCTGCTCATCGCCTGCTTCCTCAAGGAGAAACCCCTGGTGTCCCACAACGCTCCCGCCATCGAGGCCACCACCCCGATCCCCCAGGCCCGGATGGCGCCCTCGTCCGGGGTGCCGGTCTGCGGCCGGGTGCAGCACCCGGACGGGAGCGGTGTGCCCCGGGCGGCCCTCACCCTCATCGACATCGCGGGCCGGCAGATCGGCCGGGGCGCCAGCGGCGAGGACGGCCGCTACGCGCTGGCCGTACCGGGCTCCGGTTCCTACGTCCTGATCGCCGCCGCCGGCGGGCACCAGCCGCAGGCCGTCTCGGTGACCGTCGGCGAGCGTTCGGTGGACCTGGACGTGGTCCTCGGCGGCGCCGGGCGCCTCGCGGGCAGCGTGCTCACCGCCGACGGCAGCCCCGTGCGGGACGCGGCCGTCACCCTCACCGACGTGCGCGGCGAGGTCGTGGCCTCCACCCGCAGCGGACGTGAGGGCACCTACGCCCTCGGGGAGCTGGTGGCCGGGGAGTACACGCTCGCCGCCAGCGCCCCCGCCTTCCGTCCGGCCGCCGTCCCGGTCAGCGTCCAGTCCGCCCGGGAGACCCGCCAGGACATCGAGCTGGCCGGCGGCGCGGTGCTGCGCGGCACGGTGCGGGCGGGCGGCGGGCGGCCGGTCGAGGACGCCCGGGTGACCCTGCTCGACGCGGCGGGCAACGTGGTCGACACCCTCACCACCGGCCCCGACGGCACCTTCCGCTTCGTGGACCTCTCCTCCGGCGAGTACACGGTCATCGCGACCGGATACCCGCCCGTCGCCACCGTCCTCCAGGTGGCCGGCGGCGGCCGTACGGAGCGTGACCTGCAGCTCGGCCACGAGGACTGACCGCCGCACGCTCACATGGAGACGCGCCGCCCGCCGGTGGCCACCGTGCTCCCGGG
>NZ_JACBWZ010000505.1 GCF_013870595.1 Streptomyces sp. WELS2
GGCGAACCGGCACGTCCTGGACCGGATGGAGGGCCGCGTGGACGGCAAGGTCGATCCGCACCGACCTCGCGTGCGGTACGACGACGGACGTCGCGGCCACTCCGTCCCGGACGATCCACCGGCCCTCGAAGGCCCGCAGGCGCCGGCCGCCGACCAGGGGCCCGGGCACGAGGAGTTCGGCGCGCAGGGTGCCGTACGGCTCGCCGCCGGTGCCCGGGTGCAGGGTGATGTCGGCCTCGGAGAAGTCGAGCCACTTGCGGGTGAGCGGGAACCACGCCTTGTAGACGGACTCCTTGGCGCTGAACAGCAGCCGGTCCCAGTGCACGGTGGGCCGGCTCAGGGCCAGCTCGCCGAGCCGCGCGGACTCGGCGGGCAGGAACACGGAGTCGCCGACGCCCTCCGGGAGCGGTCCGTGCGGCTCTGCGTCGATGCCGAGGGAGGCGAGGTCGGCGGCACGGACCAGCGCGGCGGCGCAGTAGCCTTCGCAGTGGGTCATGCTGCCGGCCAGTCCGTCCGGCCACAGCGGGGCGCCCCGCTCACCGCTGAGCACGGCCTGCGGCGGCACGCCCAGCTTCTCCATGGCGCGCCGGGCACAGCCGCGCACGGCGGCGAACTCGCGGCGCCGCTTGGCCACCGCGCGCGCGACGAGCGCCTCCTCCGCCGGGTAGAGCGGGGTCTCCCACAGCGGGTCGTCAGTGTGCGCCTCCACGGCCACGACCGACTCCGGGAGCAGCTCCTCGATCACCGGCTTCGACCTCCATCGGCAGGATGCGGCGCAGCCTTCCCGGCGGTTCCGGACGCTTGCGCCATTCGCGGGGGTAACCCACGGAGACCTCCATGAAGCGGACTCCGTCGTGCCAGGTGGTGCGGGGGATGTGCAGATGGCCGTAGACCATGGTGGCGACCCGGAACCGGCGGTGCCAGTCGGCGGTCAGCGCGGTGCCGCACCACATGGCGAACTCGGGGTGCCAGAGGATCTCGGTGGGGTGCCGGTCCAGCGGGTAGTGGTTGGCCAGCACGGTCGGGAGGTCCTCGGGCAGCTCGGCCAGCCGGCGCTCGGTCTCGGCGACCCGGGCCCGGCACCACGCCTCACGGGTCGGGTAGGGGTCGGGGTGCAGCAGGTACTCGTCGTTGCAGACGATGCCCGTGCCCTCCGCGTAGGCCAGGCCCTCCTCCTTGGTGGCACAGCCGGCCGGCAGGAACGAGTAGTCGTACAGCAGGAACAGCGGGGCGACGACGGCCGGGCCGCCGGCACCGCGCCACACGGGGTAGGGGTCCTCGGGAGTGACGACGCCCAGTTCCCGGCAGACCTCGACCAGGTGTTCGTAGCGGGCGACGCCGCGCAGGGTGACCTCGTCCCTGGGGTGGGTCCACAGCTCGTGGTTGCCGGGCACCCACAGCACCTTGCGGAAGCGGCGCGCGAGCGTGCCGAGGGCCCAGCGGATGTCGGCCACGGTCTCGGCGACATCGCCGGCCACGATCAGCCAGTCCTCGTCGCTCTCCGGCCGCATGCCCTCCACGAGGGCCCGGTTGTCCGGATAGCCGATGTGCAGGTCGCTGATGGCGAGCAGCTGTCCGGCGCCGGCCGTCGACTCCACCCCGCACACCCCTTCCGATCATCCGATGGCACCACAAGAACACACCGACCCCGCCCGGGACAAGGGTCTTCTGGCCGGGTGTCAGCGTCCCGGGCCGGGCGGCGACTTGACGGATCATGGTCGCTTTCCGGTCACCGTGGGGGAGATTCCCGGACCGGGTTCCGTCCCGGGCCCGGGCCGTACGGGATCACCGCTCCACGGTAACGCGACCGTCCGGCCAGGCGCGCGTTCAGATCGCGCACCGGAATGCGCGGCTTCCCGCGACCGCCTGCGGTGTGGCCGGATACCGATGTCCTCGCTGGGCGGAAGTCCAACAGTACGTAATTATGCGAACTGTCGTAGTGAGCCGGGCCGCCCTGCCCATGACCCGAAGGGCCGACCATGTCCCCCTCCCCAGGGCCGCACCCGCGGCCGACCGGACCCGGCCGGATCCGGCCGGGCTGGAGCCTGGCGCTGCTGGCGCTGGCGCAGCTGATCTTCTCCCTCGACCTGAACATCGTGTTCGTCGCCCTGCCCGACATCGGCACCGACCTGGACTTCCCCGGCCACACCCAGCAACTGGTCGTCAGCGCCTACGTGGTCTTCGCCGGCGGCTTCCTGCTGCTCGGCGGCCGGGCCGCCGATCTGCTCGGCCGGCGCCGGATCTTCGTGCTCGCGCTCTCCGTGTACGCCCTGTCCTCGCTGGCCGGCGGGCTGGCGGGCAGCCCGGAGGTCATCGTGGCCGCGCGGGCGGTGCAGGGCATCGGCGGCGCGCTGCTGCTGCCGTCCACGCTGTCGCTGATCAACACCCTGTTCGAGGAGGGTCCCAGGCGGAACCGGGCGCTCGCCGTGTGGGGCGGGGCCGGGGCCAGCGGCCTGACCGTCGGCGCGCTGCTGGGCGGCCTGCTCACCGGGGCCTTCGGCTGGCCCGCCGTGTTCTTCGTCAACGTGCCGCTGGCTGGGCTCGTCGCCCTGGCCGCGGTGTTCGTCATCCCGCGCGACCCGGCGGGCGGCACGGGCCGTCGGTTCGACCTGCCCGGCGCCCTGACCGTCACCACCGGCGCCACCCTGCTCGTCTTCGCGCTGGTGGAGGGCCCGGAGTGGGGCTGGGCCGCGCCGGCGGTCATCGGCGCGGCCGTCGCCGCCGTGGTCTGCCTGGCCGCGTTCGCCGCAATCGAGTCCCGTAGCGCCGACCCGCTGATGCCGTTCCGGCTGTTCCGCAACCGCAGCCTGAGCGTGGCCATCACGGTGACGTTCCTGTACATGGCCACGTTCGGCACCCTGCCGTACTTCCTCACCGTGCTGCTGCAGTCGGTGCACGGCTTCAGCGCCCTGGAGACCGGGCTCGCCTTCCTCGTGCCCTCCGTCGCCATCGCCGCCGGAACCCAGCTCGGCGAGCGCATGACCACCCGGCTGGGCGCGCGCACCACGCTGATCACGGGCTTCCTGGTCGGTGCGGTGGGCACCGCGGCCCTCTCCCCCGGCTTCGACGCGGACGCCGGCTACGGCATCGCCGTGCCCGGGCTGATCGTCTCCGGGGTGGGCCAGGGCATCGTGTGGACGTCCATGTGGATCGCCGCCGCCACCAAGGTCGCGCCCGGCGAGCAGGGCATCGCCAACGGCATGGCCTCCACCACCCTCAACCTGGGCAACGCCATCGGCCTGGCCGTGCTCACCGCGCTCGCCGACGCCGACACCGACGGCAAGACCGGTCAGGCGCTGTGGGCCGCCACCGCGGACGGGGAGTTCCTGGTCGTCCTGCTCACCGCGGCCGGGATGGCCCTCGGTCTGCTGATCGCGCTGTGGCTGCCGCGCGCCCGGGCGGCCGGCGCTCCGGTCGCGGGCTCGCCGCAGCCCTCGGCGGGGGCCGACGCGCCCGCCGCCGTCACCGGGGCAGCGGCGTCCGGGAACCAGTGACACCCGTGGTGCGGCCTGCCCGCCCGGGGTGCGCGAGAGGGCTCCGGTTGGCCGTATGATCGCCCCGACACCGGCGCCCGACTCCCTTTCTCCCAGGGCCGTTTGGTGACCCTTCCACGCACCTGCCCGGGCACGGGCCGCTCCGCCCTGCCCGCACACCCGAAAGGCGGCCTGCATGCTCTCTCGCGTACGCGTCTGGCTCAACCGCACGTACGCGGAGAACGTGTTCTTCATGGAACAGCTGCGGAGAAATCCCGGCGACCGGGCGGTCGAGATCCATGCCACGCACGGCGACCCGGACTCCCCGGTGCTGGCCGCCGCCGACACCGCCGAGCTGGAGCCGGAGGGCCTGTCCCCGGCCGCGTACGTCGAATACGCGCTCGACCAGTGCGCCCGGCGCGGCATCGACGTGTTCGTGCCCCGGCTGCACCAGGCCGCGATCGTGGCGCAGCGGGCCGAGTTCGCGGCGGCCGGTACGGCGCTGCTGGCGCCGACGCCCGAGGCGGTCGCCGTGTTCGAGAACAAGGCGGTCGGGTACGAGGCGGTGCGCTCGGTGGGCGTCCCGGTGCCGCCGTGGTGGCGGGTCCGGACGGCCGAGCAACTCCTGGCGGCTGTGGAGGAGTTGGAGGAGTCCGGGCATCAGGCGTGCGTCAAGCCGGCCGCCGGGGCGGGCGGGGCCGGCTTCCGGGTGATCACCCGGTCCCCCGTGTCCCTGTCGCAGCTGAGCGGCTTCCCCGGCCCGTACGCGCAGCTGGACACGGTCCTCGACGCGCTACGGCGGTCCGGGGAGCCCGTGGACTGGCTGGTGATGCCCCGCCTGACGGAGCCGGAGGTGTCCGTCGACTGCCTGACCGGGACGGATAACCGGGTACGGCTCGCCGTCGGCCGCACCAAGAACAGCCGCCGCCGGGGCTTCACCCTGGACGAGCGGTGGCTGGCGCCGGCCCGGCTGATCGCGGAGGGCTTCGGGCTGCACCACCTGTCCAACATCCAGTTCCGGATGCTCGGCGACCGCCCGGTGCTGCTGGACGTCAACACCAGGCCCGCCGGCGGGCTGCACCAGCTGTCGCTCTGCGGGGTGAACGCGCCCTGGGCGGCGGTGCGGCTGGCGCTGGGCGACGACCCCGGGGTGATCGAGCCGCCGTTCC
>NZ_JACBWZ010000506.1 GCF_013870595.1 Streptomyces sp. WELS2
CCTGGCACCACGCCCGCCCGGCCTTCGACGAGCCGGAACCGGAGCCGGAACCGGAGCCGGAGCCCCGAAAGACCACCGAACCGGCACGGACCGGGCAGCCGGAGCGCACGGAGAAGCCGGAGAGCACCGGGGGACTGGAACCCGAGCGGGCTGCGGAGCCGGAACGGACCAGGGGACCCGAGCCCGAGCGGGCTGCGGAGTCGGAGCCGGGGCGGGCTGCGGAGCCGGAGCCGAAGGGTGAGCCGCGACCGGCGCCCGAGCGGCAGCCGGCGCCGAGGGCTGAGCAGCAGTCGGCAGCGCAGCCTGAGCAGCAGTCGGCAGTGCGGCCTGAGCCCGACTCACAGCCTGAGCCGGAATCACGGCCTGAGCCCGACTCGCAGCCGGACCCGGGCTCACAGCGCGCGCCGGAATCGCGACCGGCACCGGATCAGGCCCAGCCAGCCGAACCCGGCCCCGTCGCCGAGCCCGGCCACCCCCACGCGCCCCGCACCCCGTCCACCCCCGACGACACCGACCCCGACCCCCGTACCGGTACCGCCCCCGACCCCGCAGGAGGCCCGCAGTGAACGACGTGCTGGACGTCGCGCTGCGACTCCTCGTCGTGTTCGCCGTCTTCCTGACCTTCCCGCTGATCGTCGGCCAGACCGAGCACAAGGTGATGGCGCACATGCAGGGCCGCCTCGGCCCGATGTACGCGGGCGGATTCCACGGCTGGGCCCAGCTGATCGCCGACGGCGTGAAGTTCGCGCAGAAGGAGGACGTGGTCCCGGCGGGCGCCGACCGCCGTGTCTTCCAGCTCGCCCCCGCCGTGGCCCTGCTGCCGTACCTCCTCGTCCTGCTCGCCATCCCGATCGGCCCGGGCGAGGGCGCCGTCGGCCAGGTCCTGGACGCCGGCGTGTTCTTCGTGCTCGCGGTGATGGGCGTCGGCGTGCTCGGCTCGCTGATGGCCGGCTGGGCCAGCGCCAACAAGTTCTCCCTGCTCGGCGGTCTGCGCACGGCCGCCCAGCTGCTCTCCTACGAACTGCCGATGCTGCTGGCGGCGGCCTCCGTCGCGATGGCGGCCGGCACCGTCTCCCTGCCCGGCATCCTGCACGCCTTCCACTGGTGGTGGCTGCCGTGGCAGATCGTCGGCGCGGTCGTCTTCTTCGTCGCCGGACTCGCCGAACTGCAACGCCCGCCGTTCGACATGCCGGTCGCCGACTCCGAGATCATCTTCGGCGCGTACACCGAGTACACCGGTCTGCGCTTCGCCCTGTTCCTGCTCGCCGAGTACGCCGGCATCGTCGTCCTGTGCGGCCTGACCACCGTCCTCTTCCTGGGCGGCTGGCACGGTCCGTGGGGCGCCGACGGCCTCGGCTGGGTGTGGACCCTGCTGAAGACCGCGATCCTCGCCTTCCTCGTGATCTGGCTCCGCGTGACCTACCCGCGGCTGCGCGAGGACCAGCTCCAGAAGCTGTCCTGGACCCTCCTCGTCCCCCTCTCCCTCGCCCAGATCGCCCTCACCGGCATCGTCAAGGTGGTGATCTCCTAAATGGCCCCCATCCCCGGCTCCGGCCTCGCCAAGGGCCTGGCCGTCACCCTGCGCACGATGACGAGGAAGACCGTCACCGAGCAGTACCCGGACGCCCTGCCCGAGCTGCCGCCCCGCACCCGCGGGGTGATCGGGCTCTTCGAGGAGAACTGCACGGTCTGCATGCTGTGCGCCCGCGAGTGCCCGGACTGGTGCATCTACATCGACTCCCACAAGGAGACCGTCCCGCCCGCCGCCCCCGGCGGCCGGGAGCGCAGCCGCAACGTCCTCGACCGGTTCGCGATCGACTTCTCCCTGTGCATGTACTGCGGCATCTGCATCGAGGTCTGTCCTTTCGACGCGCTGTTCTGGTCCCCGGATTTCGAGTACGCCGAGACCGACATCCGCGACCTCACCCACGAGCGGGACAAGCTCCGCGAGTGGATGTGGACCGTGCCGGCCCCGCCCGCCCTGGACCCCGGCGCCGAGGAGCCCAAGGAGATCGCCGCGGCCCGCAAGACCGCCGAGAAGCTGGCCGCCGCGCAGGCACAGCCGGGGGAGGGCACGTCGTGACGCTCGCCCAGACCTCGCACGGCTTCCTGTCCCCGGCCGGCGTCGAGATCGCCTTCCTGCTCGTCGGCCTGGTCACCCTCGGCGCCGCGCTGGTCACCGTCACCACCCGGCAGCTGGTGCACGCCGCCCTGTGGCTGGTGGTCGCGCTCGGCGGCCTCGCCGTGGAGTACCTGCTGCTCACGGCCGAGTTCATCGCCTGGGTTCAGGTGCTGATCTACGTCGGCTCCGTCGTCGTCCTCCTGCTGTTCGGCCTGATGCTCACCAAGGCGCCCATCGGCCGCTCCCCGGACGCCGACTCCGGCAACCGCGTGGCCGCCCTGACCGTCGCGGCGGCCGCCGCCGTCGCCCTGGTCTGGGTGGTCGTGGACGCCTTCCGCACCACCTGGATCGACCTGGACGGCCCGGCCGCCGGCACCACCGAGGTCACCGGCGCGAGCCTGTTCCGGCACTGGGTGCTGCCGTTCGAGGCGCTGTCCGTGCTGCTGCTCGCGGCACTGGTCGGCGCGATCGTGCTGTCCCGCAAGGCCAAGGCCGGCGACCTGCCCGCGGCCCCCGGGAAGGAAGGCGCCCGCTGATGCACCTCGCCTATCCCGCCGTACTCTCCGCCCTCCTGTTCTGCACCGGCCTGTACGGCGTCCTCGCCCGCCGCAACGCGATCCTGGTCCTGATGTCGGTCGAGCTGATGCTCAACGCCGTCAACCTCAACCTGGTCGCCTTCGACGTGTGGCTCAGCCGGACCGCGCGGGAGACCCTGCACTCCGGCCAGGCACTGACCCTGTTCACCATCGCCGTCGCCGCCGCCGAGATCGGCATCGGTCTGGCCATCGTGCTCGCGGTGTACCGCAACCGCGGCACCTCCGACATCGACAAGCTCCGCGACACCGCCGAGGGCCCCGACGCGGAAGGCCCCGACGGCGATCACCCCGCGGCCGAGAAGGCTGAGGCCACCGCGTGACCACGACCACCCTCGCCGTCCTCGTCCCCCTCCTGCCGTTCCTGGGCGCCGCCGCCGGCCTGCTGCTCGGCCGCACCGCCCCCGGGTTCGTCCGCCCGCTCGCCGTGCTCCCGCCGCTGGCCGCGCTGGTCCTGGCCGTGCTGGTCGCCGTGCGCCAGGGCGGCGGCACGGCCGTGGACGCCCACACCGAGCTGACGCCCACCGGGTCCGTGCCCATCGAGCTGGCCCTGCACATCGACGGTTTCGCCGCGCTTGTCGCCGTCCTGGTCGCCTGCGTCGCGGCCTGCGTGCAGATCTACTCCACCGGCTATCTGCGCCACGACCCGCGCTACCCGTCGTACGCCGCGCTCGTCTCCCTGTTCACCTCCGCGATGCTCCTGGTCGTCTACTCCGGCGACCTGATCGTGCTGCTGGTCGGCTGGGAAGTGATGGGCATCTGCTCCTACTTCCTGGTCGGCCACTACTGGGAGACCCCCGAGGCCCGCGCCGCCTCCCTGAAGGCCTTCCTCGTCACCAAGCTCGGTGACGTGCCGTTCCTGATCGGCCTGTTCGCGCTGGCCGGCGACGCCGGGTCGTTCCGGCTCACCCGGATCCTCGGCGCCGTCACGAGCGGCGGCATCGGCCACCCGACGCTGGTGGCGCTGCTGCTGCTCGCGGGCGTCGCGGGCAAGTCGGCGCAGTTCCCGCTGCACACCTGGCTCCCGGACGCGATGGCGGGCCCGACGCCCGTCTCCGCGCTGATCCACGCCGCGACGATGGTCGCCGCCGGTGTCTACTTCATCGCCCGTCTCCTCCCGCTGTTCGAGGCCTCCCGGGCCGCGATGGTGGTCCTCGCCGTCATGGCCGCCGTCACGATGGCCGGCTCCGCCCTCGCCGCGCTCGCCCAGGACGACATCAAGCGCGTCCTCGCCTACTCGACCGTGGGCCAGCTCGGCTACATGACCGGCGCCCTCGCCGTCGGCGACCGCGGTGCCGCCGTCTTCCACCTCCTTACGCACGGTGCCTTCAAGGCGCTGCTGTTCCTCGCGGCCGGCGTCGTCATCCACGCCGCCGGCACCAACTCGCTGGCCGCCATGTCCCGCATGCGGGGCCTGCGCGACCGGGTCCCGGACGCCTACTGGACGATGACCGTGGCGCTGCTCGCGCTCGCCGCGATCCCGCCGTTCAGCGGCTTCTTCTCCAAGGAGTCCGTGCTCGCCGCCGCCGAGCACGTCACCCGGGGCCACACCGGGCACGCCCCCGCCGCGGCCGGCTGGATCGTGCTCGTCACCGGCCTCGTCACCGCGCTGCTCACCGCGGCGTACGCCGCCCGGCTGTGGCTGCTGGCCTTCCGGGGCCGGGGCACCGAGGCCCCCGATCTTCCCCAAGCTCTCAACTCCGCCCGAGCAGGGGAGACCCCAACCCGCGAGCCGCTCGCCATGACCGTGGTGCTCTGGGTCCTCGCGATCCCCTCCCTCGCCTTCGGCGGGCTCGCCTACCGCGTCCTGCCCGACTGGTTCGACGGCCGCGATCTGACCCCGACCCTGCTCACCTCCATCCTCGGCACGGGCCTCGCCCTGGTCGGCGGGCTGCTCACCTACGGCGCCTGGCAGCGCACCACCA
>NZ_JACBWZ010000507.1 GCF_013870595.1 Streptomyces sp. WELS2
AAGCCGCCGGTCATCGCGGTCGCCGTCACGGAGGCCATGTTCAGCGGGCTCATCTGCACCCGGCCCTGGCCGATCAGGCTCGCGGCGGTGTCCGGGCCGCCGGAGGCGGGGACGCGGCCGTCGAAGGTGGGCACGCCGGCCTGCCAGTCGTTGCGGCCCAGCCCGAACCGGTCCTCGGCCTCCCGGGTGAGGGAGTCGGGCTTCAGGTCGTCGGCGAACTTGACGAACGCCGTGTTGCAGGAGCGGGCGAAGCTGTCGGCGAGGGTGGCGTGCTCGTCGGGCACCAGGCCCTTGAGGTTCTGGAAGGTCTGGCTCTGCCAGACGGCCGAGGGCGGGCAGGGCGCCGGGCCGCCGGCCGTGGTCAGGCCGTTGTCGATGAGGGTGGCCGCGCTGACGATCTTCATGGTGGAGCCGGGGGCGCGTTCGCCGAGGAGGGCCGCGTCGAAGCCGTCCGTGCGGTTGTTGGCGACGGCCAGGATCTCGCCGGTGCTCGGCTTGACGGCCGCCACGGACGACTCGGGGTACCGCATCACGACCGCCTCGGCCGCCGCCTGGACGCTCGCGCTGAGCGTGGTGGGGAGCCTGCCCGGTCTGCCCTTGGCGAGCGTGACCAGCGGGGTGTCCGCGGCCTGGCTGCCGTCCGGCGTGGCCTGGTGCCGGATCACCAGCTCCACCGAGGGCCTGCCGCCGGACTTGTCGCCGTACCGGCCGCGCAGCTCGTCCAGCAGGTGGCCGAGCGAGGGGTACCGCTCCCGGGTCAGCACCTTCCCGGTGCGGTCCACGGCCTCGATCTCGGGGGCGGACGACTCCCCGGTGGTCAGCGTGTCGCCCTGGCGCAGCCGCGGGTGGACGACGGAGGGCCGCCAGTCGACCAGCGCCCGGTGCGAGGTGACACCGCGTACGACGGTGAGCGTGCCGCGGTAGGACAGCGGCTTGGACGTGCCGTCGTAGGACACCGTCGCGGACACCGCGAAGGGCACCGTGTCGCCGCTGGGCGTGCCCGGTGTGATCCGCACCCCGCCTATGTGCGCGTCCTGGCCGTAGGCCGTCAGCAGCGCCTCGGCGGCCTGAGGGAAGTTGGTGTAGGAGGCCGCGGTCGCCGCGTCCCCCTTCTCCCAGGCGGCGAAGAACGCCTTGGTCGTCTCCCTCACCTCCGGGCCGCTGGGCGGCCCGGTCCGCGGGGGCGCCACGCCGGCCGCCGTGCCGCTGTCACCGCTCATCGCGGACGCGAAGTTGTAGAGCCCGTACCCGGCGCCGCTCAGCAGTGTGACGCACACCCCGCCCACCACGGCCGCCTTGACCCCGTTGCGCATGACGCGGTCCCCCTCCCGTTCAGCCTGTTGAACATGTTCAATTCAGCGTGCGGGAGCACTGTAAGCGGTTGTGGTGCCGGTGGGGCGGGAGTTGTTCGAACCGTGACGGCTAAACCCACGTATCCAGCCACATCCGCGACCGCCAGGAGTCGATCGGGATGGCCGTGCCCGTGTACAGGGGCCAGAAGTAGATGAAGTTCCAGGCGATCAGCAGGACCAGGACGCCCGCCGCCGTCGCGCCGATCACCCGGCGGGTGTCGGTGGAGCGTGGCGGGCCGATGATCGCGCCGGTCATCATCGCCACCGCCAGGCACAGGAACGGCACGAAGACGACCGCGTAGAAGAGGAAGATCGTCCGCTCCTGGTACAGGAACCACGGCAGGTAGCCGGCCGCGATCCCGCAGGCGACGGCACCGGCCCGCCAGTCACGGCGCAGCGCCCAGCGCCACAGCACGTAGGCGATCGCGAAGCAGGCCGCCCACCACAGCAGCGGCGTGCCGATCGCCAGCACCTCCCGGGCGCACTTCTGTCCGGCGTCCGCCGGGCAGCCGTCGGTGCCGGGGCCGGGGGACTCGTAGAAGTACGACACCGGGCGGCCCAGCACGATCCAGCTCCACGGGTTGGACTGGTACGTGTGCGGCTGGTCGAGGCCGACGTGGAACTTGTACACCTCGTGCTCGTAGTGCCACAGGCTGCGCAGCCAGTCCGGCAGGAACGACCAGGTGCCGCCCTTGCCGTCGGTGGCCGCCCAGTTGCGGTAGTAGCCGCCCGTGCCGTCGGTGGGGGAGAGGATCCAGCCGGTCCAGGAGGCCACGTAGACCACCAGCGCCACCGGGATCGTCGCCGTGAACGCGGCACCGGTGTCGTACTTGAGCACCGCGAGGTACGGGTGCCGGGCGCCGGCCACCTTGCGGGTGCCCACGTCCCACAGGACCGTCAGCACACAGAACGCCGCCAGGACGTACAGGCCGTTCCACTTCGTGCCCACGGCCAGGCCCAGCAGCAGGCCCGCCGTCCAGCGCCACGGGCGCCATCCGAACCGGAAGGCGTCGGCGACGGACGCGTCCGGCCTCACCCGGCCGTCCGGCCCGGCCGGCAGCGCGGCGGCCAGTTTCTCCCGGGCCCGGTCCCGGTCGACCACCAGCGCGCCGAACGCGGCCACCACGAAGAACATCAGCACGCCGTCCAGCAGCGACGTCCGGCTCATCACGAAGTGCAGCCCGTCCACCGCCATCAGCGCGCCCGCCAGACAGCCCAGGAACGTCGAGCGGAACATCCGGCGCCCGATCCGGCACAGCAGCAGCACGCTCAGCGTCCCGAGCAGCGCCGTCATGAACCGCCAGCCGAACGGGTCGAACCCGAACAGCAGCTCGCCGAGCCCGATCACGTACTTGCCGACCGGCGGGTGCACCACGTACGCCGGGTCGGTCGGCACCGCCAGGTTGCCGTGCTGCTGGAGCACCATGTCGTTGGCGTTCTTGCCGTACTGGTCCCAGCTGACCTCGAAGCCGCGGTGGACGAGCGCCCAGGCGTCCTTGGCGTAGTACGTCTCGTCGAATATCACCGCCCGCGGGCTGCCCAGGTTCCAGAACCGCATCAGGCCCGCCATCAGCGTCACCAGCAGCGGCCCGCCCCAGCCCGACCAGCGCGTCAGCCGCTCGGCCAGGACCGGCGAGGCGCCCAGCACCCGCCACAGCCGCGGGCTCGGCTGCGCGTACGGCGGCACCAGCCGGTCGCGTACGTCGCCGGCCGGCGCGTCCCCGCCCGGCGCGTAACCGAATCGGCGCAGCCGCCGCTGCCACGACGGCCGCCCCTCGTGCGGTGCCTGGCCCTGCCGGAGGTCCATGGAGGACGCGGTACTGGTCACCGCGCCATCGTAGGGAACCGTCCTGTGCGAGTCCCGCGCATGTGCGGTACCGGTCGCCGGGCGCGTGTTTTCCTCCCCCGGCGCGGGCCCTGGGAGGATGGGGGCGTGACTGGAACCCTTGTCCTCGCAGGTACCCCCATCGGCGACATCGCGGACGCGCCGCCCCGGCTGGCCGAGGAGCTGGCCGCGGCCGACGTGGTCGCCGCCGAGGACACCCGGCGGCTGCGCCGGCTCACCCAGGCGCTGGGCGTCACCCCCAGGGGCCGGGTGGTCTCCTACTTCGAGGGCAACGAGTCCGCCCGCACCCCCGAGCTGGTCGCCGAGCTGGTCGGCGGCGCGCGCGTGCTGCTGGTGACCGACGCGGGCATGCCGTCCGTCTCCGACCCGGGCTACCGGCTGGTCGCCGCCGCCGTGGAGCGGGACGTCCGGGTCACCGCCGTCCCCGGCCCGTCCGCCGTGCTCACCGCGCTCGCCCTGTCCGGGCTGCCCGTGGACCGGTTCTGCTTCGAGGGCTTCCTGCCCCGCAAGGCCGGTGAGCGGCTGTCCCGGCTGCGCGAGGTGGCGGCCGAGCGGCGCACCCTCGTCTACTTCGAGGCCCCGCACCGGCTCGACGACACCCTCGCCGCGATGGCCGAGGTCTTCGGCGCGGACCGGCGGGCCGCCGTCTGCCGCGAGCTGACCAAGACCTACGAGGAGGTGCGGCGCGGCCCGCTGGCCGAGCTGGCGCGGTGGGCCGCGGAGGGCGTGCGCGGGGAGATCACCGTCGTGGTCGAGGGCGCGCCGGAGACCGGCCCGGAGGAACTGGACGCCGGGGAACTGGTGCGCCGGGTCCGGGTCCGGGAGGAGGCCGGGGAGCGGCGCAAGGAGGCGATCGCGGCGGTGGCCGTGGAGGCGGGGCTGCCCAAGCGGGTGGTCTTCGACGCCGTGGTCGCCGCCAAGCAGGCCGGTGGGTGACGTCCGCTCCGCCGGGTAGGACCGCGGGGCCCTGGTCCCCATGGCGCGGCAAAAGACCGGCCTCGTCGGCAAAGCCCAGTCGTCCCAATCGGCACGCTCGGGCAAGCCGCGGCCAAATCAGGGCCAACACTCGGCAGGTCGGATGCTTTCGCGCCACGGGAGGCGTCCACTGGGCGGTGGGACGCACCCGTCCAACAGGGACGCACCCGGGCAAGAAGGAGCTGGCATGAGTGACATAGCAGGGCAGACCGGTCTCCGCGGTTCGGCCACCGACGTCGTGCACGAGTCGTATGCCTTCGCCTGCATGCGCTGCGGGCACGGCTGGGAGCAGTCGTACGCGATAGAGCACCACACGAACGCCGCGGGGGAGCAGTTCGTGCGGTACGTGACCGACGGCCGGGTGGTGCCCTCGCCGCTGAGCCGGCCGGTCTGCCAGAACTGTGACGGTCACGTCGTGCGGATCATGCGCGCGGGCCAGGTGG
>NZ_JACBWZ010000508.1 GCF_013870595.1 Streptomyces sp. WELS2
CAACCGCCATCCCCGCGTCGGCCGCCGCGCGCAGCATGCGGTCGGTGACCCGCGAGGCGCGGGCGACGATCGTGCCGAGTCCGAGACCGGGGAAGACCAGCGCGTTGTTGGCCTGGCCGATCTCGTACGTCGTACCGTCCCGCTCCACCGGGGCGAACGGGCTGCCGGTGGCCACCAGCGCCCTGCCGTCGGTCCAGTCGAGCAGGTCGGCGGGGGTGGCCTCGGCCAGGTCGGTCGGGTTGGACATGGGCAGGATGATCGGACGCCCGGTGTGCCGGGCCATCTCGCGGACGATGTCCTCGCGGAACGCGCCGCCCTGGCCGGAGGTGCCGATGAGGATGGTCGGGCGGACCCGGCGGACGACTTCCGCCAGCGGGATGCCGGGCAGGCCCTCGTCCCGGGACCAGTCGCCGGTCTCGGCGGCGGGCCGGGCGTACGGCCTCTGGACGTCGCTGAGCCGATCACCCTGGTCGTCGGTGAGCAGGCCGTACCGGTCGACGCACCAGAACCGGGCGAGCGCCTCGGCCTCGGACAGGCCCTCGGCGATCAGGGCGTCCCGCAGCTGGTCGGCGACGCCGATGCCGGCGGTGCCCGCACCGAAGACGACGATCCGGTGCTCGGTCAGGGGCACGCCGGCCGCGCGCACCCCGGACAGGACGGCGGCGAGGTTGACGGCGCCGGTGCCCTGGATGTCGTCGTTGAAGGTGCAGACCCGGTCGCGGTAGCGGTCGAGGATGCGGCGGGCGTTGGCGGTGCCGAAGTCCTCCCAGTGCAGCAGGGCGCCGGGGAAGAGCCGGGTCGCGGTGGTGACGTAGGCGTCGATGAAGGTGTCGTAGGTGTCGCGGCCGACGCGGGGATGGCGGTTGCCGAGGTAGAGCGCGTTGTCGAGCAGTTCCTTGCGGTTGGTGCCGACGTCGAGCATGACCGGCAGGGTGCGGCGCGGGTCGATGCCGGCGGCGGCGGTGTAGACGGCGAGCTTGCCGACCGCGATGTCGATGCCGCCGACGCCCCAGTCCCCGATGCCGAGGATGCCCTCGCCGTCGGTGGCCACGATCAGGTCCACGTCGTCGGCGCCGAGGCCGCTCGCGCGCAGTGAGCGTTCGATGTCGCCGGGGGCGTCCACGGAGAGGTAGACGCCGCGCGGGCGGCGGTACTCGGTGCTGTAGCGGCGGATCGCCGTGCCCACGGTGGGGGTGTAGACGATGGGCAGCATCTCTTCGAGGTGGTCGCCGACCAGCCGGTAGAACAGCACCTCGTTACGGTCGTGCAGCGCGGTCAGGTTCACGCTCTTGGCCAGGTCGTCCGGCTGGTCCCGGAACTGGCCGTAGGCGCGCTCGGCCTGCTGGTCCTGGGTGAGCACGCGGGGCGGGATCAGCCCGACCAGGTCCAGGGCCCGGCGCTCCGCCTGCGTGAACGCCGTGCCGCGGTTGATCCGGGGATCGCCGAGCACGGCGCGCCCACGGGCGGTGACCTTCATGAGCCCACCTTCGCACAGGGTGGACTCCGGTGCGCAGCCGAACGACTACGGGGTGTGGCGGCCGGAAGCTACTGGCCTTCGATGGGCAGAGTGGCCTTGCCCCGGCCCATCTGCGTGCGGACGGCGCCGATGCTCGCGGCGATGACGAGGGCGATGGCGGCCGCCTCGGCGGGACTGAGGGACTGGCCCAGGATGAGGAAGCCGGCCGTGGCGGCGATGGCGGGTTCCAGGCTCATCAGGATGGCGAAGGTGGAGGCCGGCAGGCGGCGCAGCGCCAGGAGTTCGAGGGTGTAGGGCAGGACCGAGGAGAGCAGGGCCACCGCCGAGCCGAGGGCGATGGTGGTGGGGTTCAGCAGGCGGGTGCCGGCCTCGGCGATGCCGAGGGGGAGGAAGAGCAGGGCGGCCACGGCCATGGCCAGGGCGAGGCCGTCGGCCTGGGGGAAGCGGCGGCCGGTGCGGGCGCTGAAGACGATGTAGGCCGCCCACATGGCGCCGGCGCCCAGGGCGAAGGCGACACCCACGGGGTCGAGATCGCCGAAACCTCCGCCGCCGAGCAGGAACACGCCCGCGAGCGCGAGGCCGGCCCAGAGCGCGTTGAGCGCGCGGCGGGAGGCCAGGACGGACAGGGCCAGCGGGCCGAGGACTTCGAGGGTGACCGCCGGGCCCAGCGGGATACGGTCGACCGCCTCGTAGAACAGGCCGTTCATCGCGCCCATCGTGATGCCGAAGACGATCACCGTGCCCCAGTCGGCGCGCGAGTGGCCGCGCAGCCGGGGGCGGCAGACCAGGAGGAGGACCACCGCCGCCGCGACCAGGCGCAGGGTCACCACGCCCAGCGCGCCCGCCCGGGGCATCAGGGTGACCGCCAGCGCGCCGCCGAACTGCACCGAGATCCCGCCGGCCAGCACCAGCCCGACCGGTCCGAGGGAGGTGAACCGGCCGGGGGTGCGCGGAGCGGACGCCCCCGGTGACGGGGAGGACGCCGGTGACGACGAGTTCGCGGCGCTGGGGGTGTTGACGGTGCTCACGGCGGTCCCGGGGCTGGATCGGTCAGATCATGTACATCTCCATGTACTACCGAGTCCAGGGTAATAGACTCCGTCAGGAGTGTGAACCCTTTATGGAACTGACCTGGAGGGCGGGATACGCCGCTCGGCTCGCCGGACGGCGGGACGGCCCCGTTCACCGGCTGCCGTCCGGCCTGTCCGGGGTGCCCGGCCGGTCCGGGGTGCCCGGCCGGTCCAGGGCCTCCGCCAGCACCTCCGCCAGGTGGCGGCCGCGGACGCCGGCGAGCTGGTCCAGCTGGGTGCGGCAGGAGAAGCCGTCGGCCAGGATCACCGTGTCCCCGGGCGCCTGCCGTACCGACGGCAGGAGCCGGTCCTCCGCGCAGGCCCGGGAGACCTCGAAGTGGCCTTTCTCGAAGCCGAAGTTGCCCGCCAGGCCGCAGCAGCCGCCGCTCAGTTCGCCGGTGAGGCCCGCGGCGGCGCGCAGCCGGCGGTCCGGGGTGTCGCCGAGCACCGCGTGCTGGTGGCAGTGGGTCTGGCCGGCCACCGGACGGCCGACGGCGGGCGGGGTCCAGTGCGGTGCGTGCCGCTCCAGGGCCTCGGCGAAGCTGAGCACCGCGGCGGACAGCCGGGCGGCCCGCGGGTCGTCGGGCAGGAGTTCCGGGAGGTCGGTGCGCAGGGCGGCGGCGCAGCTCGGTTCCAGGACGACGACCGGCACCCCTGCCCGCAGCACCGGTTCCATCAGGTCCAGGGTGCGGCGCAGCACCGTACGGGCGCGGTCCAGCTGCCCCGTGGAGACGTAGGTCAGGCCGCAGCAGACCCGGGCCCGGCGGGCGGTGAGCAGCGCGGCGGCAGACCGGGTCCTGCCGTCGCCGATCGCCCCCTTGCGCGGCAGCAGCGCCGGCGGGAGCGCCACCCGCAGTCCGGCCGCCTCCAGCACACGGACGGCGGCCTGCCCGACGGACGGTGCGAGGTGCTCGGTGAAGGTGTCGGGCCAGAGGACGACGAGGTCGCCGGGGGCGGGAGTGGGCGTCCCGGCCGGCAGGCCTCCCACGCCCGGCGCCGACGGCTTCCGCCTGCGCCACCAGCCGGTGAAGGTCCGGGGTGCCAGACGGGGGATGTCCCGTTCCGGGGCTATTCCGGCCAGGTGTTTGCCGAGGCCGGCCAGGGGGCGGATGGCCGCGAGGGTGTTGAGCAGCGGGGCCAGGCGTGCGCGGGACGCCCAGCGGAGCCATTCCGGCAGGCGGCCCATGCTGTGGTGGGCGGCCGGGCGGCGGCGGCCGGCGTAGTGGTGGTGCAGGAACTCGGCCTTGTACGTGGCCATGTCCACGCCGACGGGGCAGTCGGAGCGGCACCCCTTGCAGGACAGGCACAGATCGAGGGCGCCCAGGACCTCTCGGGACTGCCAGCCGTCGGTGACCAGGTCGCCCGCGAGCATCTCGTGCAGCAGCCGGGCCCGCCCCCGGGTGGAGTGCTCCTCCTCGCCGGTCGCCCGGAAGGAGGGGCACATCACGGCCGGGCCGGAGACGGTCGTCGTACGGCACTTGGCCACGCCGACGCAGCGGCGGACGGCCGCGCGGAAGTCGCCGCCGTCGGCCGGGTAGGCGAAGGCCACGTCGACCGGCCGGCGGGGCAGCGCCGAGAAGCGCAGGTTCTCGTCCAGCCGGGCCGGGCGGACCAGTATGCCGGGGTTGAGGAGGCCGTCCGGGTCCCACACCGCCTTGGCCCGCTCGAACAGCGCGACCATGTCGGCGCCGTACATCCGGGGCAGCAGCTCCGCGCGGGCCTGGCCGTCGCCGTGCTCCCCGGACAGGGAGCCGCCGTGGGCCACCACCAGGTCGGCCAGTTCCCCGGAGAAGCGGCGGAAGCGGCCGACGCCCGCCTCGGTGAGCAGGTCGAAGTCGATACGGACGTGGATGCAGCCGTCGCCGAAGTGGCCGTACGGCGTGCCGCGCAGTCCGTGGGCGGCCAGCAGCGCCCGGAACTCGCGGAGGTAACCGCCGAGGCGGGCGGGCGGGACCGCGCAGTCCTCCCAGCCGGGCCAGGCCTCGGAGCCGTCGGGCATCCGGGTGGCGGTGCCGGCCGCGTCCTCGCGGATGCGCCACAGACTCCGCTGGGCGGCCGGGTCGGTCAC
>NZ_JACBWZ010000509.1 GCF_013870595.1 Streptomyces sp. WELS2
TGCCCGTGACCTGTTCCAGACGCCGGGTTTCGGCGACACGGTCGACTTCGAGGCGTGGCTGTCACCTGGCGCGGCGCTGTCCGCGTTCCGGCCCAGACCAGCGCCGGCGCCATCGCCGGTGGCGCCGCCGACCCGCGTTCACCGGTTCGGGAGGCACTGCACGTGAAGATTGTTCGATTCGCTACGGGCTCAGCACCTCGGAGAGCGCTCCTGATGGTCCGAGATCCCGGATTCGGCTCTCGTCAGGCTACGAGGACCTCCACGCCGAGTGTCTTGAGTTGCTCGATGACCGTGTCGTGAGCATCGGCGTCGGTGATCAGCCCGGTGATCTTCTCCCACGGCAGGACGCGGTACGGCGAGGCCGTACCGACCTTCTCGCAAGAGGCGAGGATGTAGGTGTCAGCGGCCCGCGCGGACAGGGCACGCTTCATCGCCGCCTCCTCGGCGTCCCCCGTGGTCAGTCCGGCCTCGGGGTGGACGCCGGTGACGCCGAGCAGGCACAGGTCGGCGGAGACGTTCTGCGCGGCCTCGACCGCGGCGGCGCCGCAGGTGACCGCCGAGTGCTTGAAGACGCGCCCCCCGAGGAGGAAGAGCTCCGCCAGCGGGTGGTCGATCAGAGCCGTGGCGATCGTCGGGCTGTGGGTGATCACCGTGCAGGCGAGGTCCTTCGGGAGCGCCCGCGCCACGGCGAGGGCGGTGGTGCCGCCGTCGAGGATCACCGAGCCGCCCGGCCGCACCAGTGCGGCGGCCACTGAGGCGACCTTCCGCTTGCCGTCCGGGGCCACCGCCTGCCGTGCGTCGTAGTCCACCACTGCGGGAGACACGGGCAGCGCGCCACCGTACACCCTTTGGCACAACCCCTCGGCGGCGAGATCGCGAAGGTCACGCCGCACGCTGTCCTCGGAAATGCCCAGTTCGGCGGCGACCTCCTTGGCCACGATCTTTCCCGTACGGGCGAGCAGATCGAGCAGGTGCTCGCGTCGTTCAGCAGCCAGCATTCACGTTCCTTCTCGTTCTTGCACGATTCTGCATGTATCTTAGCCGCCATGACCGACAAGCCCATGCTCGTCCTCATCGCAGGTCCCTACCGTTCCGGTACCGACGGCGACCCGGAGGCCATGGCCGCCAACCTCGCCCGCCTGGAAGCCGCGGCCTGGCCCGTCTTCGCGGCCGGACATCTCCCCGTGATCGGCGAGTGGCTCGCCTTGCCCGTCCTCCGCTCCGCCGGCGCGGGCCCCACCGACCCCCTCGCCGACCAGGTGCTCTACCCGACCGCCGACCGGCTGCTCGCCCATTGCGACGCCGTGCTGCGCTTGCAGGGCGAATCCGCAGGCGCCGACCAGGACGTCGCCACCGCCCGCCGCCGCGGCCTGCCCGTCTACCACGACGTCGCCGAGATTCCGCGCCGCACCCCGCAGGAGACCACGTGACGAGCAGCCCGGGTGTCGACACCCCCGATCACCGCGGACGCACCGGTCTCCACCTCGCCGGACGCGACCTCGACCGCAACCCCGACGTCCGGATACGCGATGTCGAACTCACCTCCCAGGGCTGGCACGTCCTGCGCCGCACCACCTTCGACTACCGGCGCCGCGACGGACGGTGGGAGACCCAGCAGCGCGAGACCTACGACCGCGGCAACGGCGCCGTCGTCCTGCCCTACGACACCGAACGCAGCCGCGTCCTGCTCACCCGCCAGTTCCGCTACCCGGCCTACGTGAACGGCCACCCCGACGGCATGCTCATCGAGGCGGCGGCCGGACTGCTCGACGCGCAAGACCCGCACACCGCGATCCGCCGCGAGAGTGCCGAGGAACTCGGCATCGGACTCGGCCCGCTCACCCACGTGCTCGATGCCTACATGAGCCCGGGTTCCGTCACCGAGCGCCTCCACTTCTTCGCCGCCCCCTACACCCCGGCTGACCGGACCGGCACGGGCGGAGGACTCGAGGAAGAGGGCGAGGACATCGAAGTCTTCGAACTCCCCTTTGCCGAGGCCCTCGCCATGACCCGCGACGGACGCATCACCGACGGCAAGACCATCCTGCTCCTGCAATGGGCAGCCCTGTGCGGGCCCTTCGCCCGACAGCAGAAGGTCTGAAAGTCCGCCTTCGCCGGATAGCCCAGGAAGGCAGAGCGTTCAGCGTCAGCGCTGTCCACCCAGCCGATTGCCATTTCTGATCCGTCCCGGAGAACCCGGTCCAGTGCGGGTCTCACCGACGCCCGCAGGTAGGCGGGCAGTTGGGGCAGCGGTTCCCTGGGGCCGTCGTCCGGGTCAATCACGATGGAACCGCCCGGAAGGGTGCTCGCGACGAGAGCACCGGCGGCAACGGCTTCGGCCCCGTCTGCGCCGTCGACGCGTTCTCCCGAGTCGGTGACTCGCTGGAATGCCCTCTCCGGTACGTCGATGACCTGCTGGTGGGTTAGTCCTTCGAGTTCATCGACGAAGTCTGCGGCGAGATCGCTGTCGAAGGGGCCGGTTTCCCACGTCCCCGTGCATGGCTCCTGATAGGGCTGTCTCGGGCGAAGGCATGGTTCCAGGAGCCACTGACATCCGTCACGTGGCGAGGAGGACTCCCGATAGCCTCCCGCTGTTCCCTGTCTCCACTGTCTCTCCCGTAGTTGGCGCCCGGATGCCGCGTCACGGTGTGGGAAGGAGCGTGACCTGCGAAGCGAACGCTGCCCCGCCGGACGCGGCCGCCCCTCTTCGCGGCATTCCGCCCCGCCGGGTGACATCCAGCGGGGCGGAACTGACCAACAGCGTCTCCGACGGTGGCGGGCCGGACGCGGTCGGTCCTCGCTTACGGTGTCGGTCAGGCGCCGGGCTGCACGGGACCGATCTGGGTGCCGAAGTCGACGGACAGCTTGCCGTCGGCCTCCTGGTCACCCGGGATGATCCCGCCGCCGGGGGTCCTGAGGGTGAAGACGACCCGGTTGGCCGTCGCGCCCTTGCCGGCGTTGGGCACCTGGATGTCGAAGTGGACGGGGTGACCGGGGCCGAAGGTCACCTTGGTGCCCTGCGAGCCGTAGGGCTTCGCGGTGATGCCCTTGAGGGAGCTGTTGTTGTAGAACTTCACGTCGCGGGGGGAGCCGGCCAGCTGGCAGGCGCTGGTCTTGGGGGCCGCGGTCAGCGTGACGCGGTAGTGGCGGTGCCCGGAGCTGGCGGTGTCCGGCGTGATCTTCGTCTTGAGGTTGGCGGGGCGGCACGAGGACGGAGCGCCGGAGTCGGACGGGTGCGCGGAGGTGGATGCCTGCGCGACACCCGTGCCGGCGATTCCCGCCAGTGCAACGCCGGCAACTGCCATCACGAACTTGGTGGACTTGCCCATGGTCGACTCTCCGTGTCTAGCGGTCATACGTGGGGCGGTGCCCCGAACTTCCTGACGCCACGAAGCCTGCCGATTTCTTTCGTTATGGGCGTCACGGCGATGTAACGCCTTCGCCACAGCGACCGTGAGCGTCTCTCTCCTCAACCCGTACCGCGCCCGCCCCGGCAGGCAACGGCGCAGGTGAGTGGTGGGAAAACCTGATCAGGGGAGACGGGCTCGGTGTGGAACCGCAGTGGCGACTATGGCTGCATCTGGCTCGATGCCGGCCACTACGGCTACCTCACATGGGCCAGGCACCTGCTCCCCCCCGGCGAAGCCGTCACCCTCCTCACCGGGCATACCGGCGAGCCGCCCGTGATCCAGCTCGGCCGCGTGCGCGAAGGACGGCACGTCGCGCCCGACCGCCAGGCAGGGGTCGGATGCCGCCGAGAACCTCGCGTACTCCTCCGTCCAGTCCCCCGCGCAACACTCCGGTCGACCGACGCCCGCCTTCCGGTACGGGCGCAGCTTAGGCAGCGGCCCGGCGGCCAGAGCCCGCGGACGATTATGTGGCGGCCCTCCAGCCTGGCCGCCGTCCGTTTCCGCCGGCCCCGCGCTACAGCCGGGTCGGTCGTCGACGGGCACAGCGACCTCGGCGCCTCCGGACGGTGGTCCGTGAACAGCGCCTCCAGCGCAGGGAGCGGACGTGCCGGGTGGGGGCGTCGAGTCAGGAATCGCGTGTCGACGTACGGCGCGACAGATGCCGGGGTGGACGGCGGCGGTCACGGGTGCCGGGATGTTCGGCGAGGGCGCGGCCCGCGGCAGACTCGGTGGCGCCGGCGTCCATGGCCCGCCGCGACGCCGCGACGCCGCGACGGTGATGGCGTTGTCGGACCCGTCTGCGAGGGTGGCCGTGTGCGGCAGGGTGCCGTCGGGCGGTGCGCGGGAGGCGATATGGGGACGGGACCGGCAGGCGGCTGGGAGGGCGGCGTCGACTGGGAGGGCTGGCGGGACCACCGGGACATCCGGCGGCGCCTCGACCAGGGCGCCGATCCGGAGGCGCTGCCGTGCGGGGAACGGCCCCTGCACCGGGCCGTGGCGTTCGGCTCGCCCGAGGTCGTCGCGGAGCTGGCCGGGCGCGTCGCCGATGTCGACGCCCTGCAGGACGGTACGACCGCGCTGTGGGAGGCGGTGGTCGGGCACCGGCCTCAGATCGCACGCGTCCTCGTCGCCGCGGGAGCCGACCCGTGGCGGCCGGTGCTGGCCGGCTGGTCACCGGGGCGGCTGAGCCTGGCCGGC
>NZ_JACBWZ010000051.1 GCF_013870595.1 Streptomyces sp. WELS2
GTCCGGGGGCGGGGGTCGCGCCCGTCCCAGCCGAAGCGGCGGGCGCCCTCGCGCAGGCAGGCTACGAGGCTCCGGCTGCTGAACGGTTTGCCGCTGCCCGGCTCCCGGTCGGGTTCGTTGCGCAGCCGCAGCTCCACCGGGTCGATGCCGAGGGCGTCGGCGAGTTCGTCCATGGCCGACTCCAGGGCGTACATGCCGGGGGCCTCGCCGGGGGCGCGCATCCAGGACGGGCTGGGGACGTCGAGCGCGGTCACCCGGTGGGTGCTGAGCAGGGCCGGGGTGGCGTACATGACGCGGGAGGGCACCGCGGCCTGTTCGACGAACTCGCGCACCCGGGAGGTGTGGGTGGTGACCTCGTGCAGCAGGGTGGTGAGCCGGCCGTCGGGGTGGGCGCCGAGCCGCAGCCGCTGCACGGTGGGGGCGCGGTGGCCGACGGTGGTGGGCAGGTACCGGCGGGGGTAGGCGACGGTGACGGGGCGGCCGGTGTGGCGGGCGGCCAGGGCGGCGAGGACGACGTCGGGGCGTGGGGTGCCCTTGGAGCCGAAACCGCCGCCGACGTGTTCGGTGACGGCGGTGACATGGTCCTCGGGCAGCTCGAACAGCCCGGCGAGCACGGACCGCACGGTGCTGCCGCCCTGGCTGGAGGTGTACACGGTGAGCCGGTCCCCGTCCCAGTGGGCGGTGCTGGCGTGCGGTTCCATGGGGTGGTTGTGCAGCGGCGGCACCCGGTAGGTGACGTCCAGGCGGATCCCGGCGGCGGCGTAGGCGGCAGCGGGGTCGCCCCGTTCGAGCCGGCCGGGGTAGCCGCCGCCGGTCTCCTCGGGTTCACAGGCGTCCGGCGGACGGGGACGCGGCGGGGGATCGTCACGGCACCCGGGGATGGCCGCGCCGCCCGAACCCCGGGTGAAAAACCGCCGACCTTGACCTCAACGAAGCTTGAGGTCCTACCGTCGTCGGCATGAGCATGGAGACCACCGCCTGGACGCAGCTGCACAGCGTGATGAACGCGCAGTCCCAGCGCCGTCCGTTCGCCCGCGCCACGCTGCGCCGGATCGCCGCCTTCGCCCGCCCGCACCGCGCCGGCATCGCCCGTTTCGTGCTGACCGGGGTGGTGACCGCACTGCTCGCCGTCGCCACCCCCGTGCTCGCCGGCCGCGTCGTCGACGCGATCGTGGCGGGGCACGACTCCGCCCGGGTGATCCGCCTCTCCCTGCTCATCGCGCTCGTCGCGCTCGCCGAGGCGGGGCTCGGCATCCTCGGCCGGCGCCTGTCGGCGACGCTCGGGGAGGGACTCATCCTCGACCTCAGAACGGCTGTGTTCGATCACATGCAGCGCATGCCCGTCGCGTTCTTCACACGTACCCGTACGGGCGCGCTGGTCAGCCGTCTCAACAACGACGTGATCGGCGCCCAGCGCGCCTTCGCCAACACCCTGTCCGGCGTCGTCAGCAACCTCGTCACGCTGCTGCTCACGCTCGCCGTCATGCTCACCCTGTCCTGGCAGATCACCCTGCTCGCGCTGGCGCTGCTGCCGGTGTTCGTGCTGCCCGCCCGCCGCATGGGCAGCCGGATGGCCCGGATGCAGCGGGAGGCGGCGGCCCTGAACGCGTCCATGGGCACCCGGATGACCGAGCGGTTCTCCGCCCCCGGCGCCACCCTGGTCAAGCTGTTCGGCCGCCCGGAGGAGGAGTCCGCCGAGTTCGCCGCCCGCGCCGCCCGGGTCCGGGACATCGGCGTACGCACCGCCACCGCCCAGTCCGTCTTCATCACCTCCCTCACCCTGGTCTCCGCCCTCGCCCTGGCCCTCGTCTACGGCCTCGGCGGCTGGTTCGCCCTGCACGGCACCCTGGAGCCCGGCGCGGTCGTCTCCCTCGCCCTGCTGCTGACCCGGCTGTACGCCCCGCTGACCGCGCTCGCCGGGGCCCGGGTCGAGGTGATGAGCGCGCTCGTCAGCTTCGAGCGGGTCTTCGAGGTGCTGGACCTCAGGCCCCTCATCGAGGAGAAGCCGGACGCCCGCGAGGTCCCCGAGGGCCCGGTCGCCGTCGAGTTCGACGACGTCCGCTTCGCCTACCCGGCCGCCGACCAGGTCTCCCTCGCCTCCCTGGAGGAGGTCGCCGCGCTCGACACCCGCGGCGGCACCGAGGTGCTGCACGGCATCTCCTTCCGTGCCGAACCCGGCCAGACCGTCGCCCTCGTCGGCTCCTCCGGCGCCGGCAAGTCCACCATCGCCCAGCTGCTGCCGCGCCTGTACGACGTCGACGCCGGCGCGGTCCGGATCGGCGGCGTCGACGTCCGCGACCTCACCTCCGCCTCCCTGCGCGCCACCCTCGGCATGGTCACCCAGGACGGCCACCTCTTCCACGACACCGTCCGCGCCAACCTGCTGCTCGCCCGCCCCGACGCCACCGACGAGGAGCTGTGGGACGCCCTCGGCCGGGCCCGGCTCACCGATGTCGTACGCTCCCTGCCCGACGGCCTGGACACGGTCGTCGGCGAGCGCGGCTACCGGCTCTCCGGCGGCGAACGCCAGCGCATGACCATCGCCCGGCTGCTGCTGGCCCGCCAGCGCGTGGTCATCCTGGACGAGGCCACCGCCCACCTCGACAACACCTCCGAGGCGGCCGTCCAGGAGGCGCTCGCCGAGGCACTCCAGGACCGCACCGCCGTCGTCATCGCCCACCGCCTGTCCACCGTCCGCGCCGCCGACCAGATCCTCGTCGTGGAGTCGGGCCGGATCGTGGAACGCGGCACCCACGACGAGCTGCTGGCGGCCCGGGGACGCTACGCCGAACTGCACCGGACCCGGTTCGCGACCCGCGGCGAACCGGCGGTGGCGATGGCACCGCCGGCCGGCTGAGCGGCACCGGGCCCGCTGCCGTACGGGTGCCGGGACGTGTGAGGCGGAGGTGACTGGATACGCGGTGGGATACGGCAGCATCGTCCGTCCGGAAGGTCATCCCCGCCCATGACCAGCGCATCCCACCACTCCGAGGTCACCCTCCGGGTCAACGGCAAACCCCACACCGTGCGCGTCGACCACCGGCGCGTCCTGCTGGACCTGCTGCGTGAGGACCTGGACCTCACCGGCTCCAAGAAGGGCTGCGACCACGGCCAGTGCGGTGCCTGCACCGTGCTGGTCGACGGGCGCCGCCTCAACAGCTGTCTGCTGCTCGCGGTCACCCTCGACGGCAGCGAGATCACCACCGTCGAGGGCCTCGGCGACGGCGAGGAACCGCACCCGCTCCAGCGGGCCTTCCTGGACCGCGACGCCTTCCAGTGCGGCTACTGCACCCCCGGCCAGCTCTGCTCCGCCGTGGGCCTGATCGCCGAGGCCGCGGCCGGCCACCCCTCCCACGTCACCGACCCCGCCACCCCCTCCGGCCGGCCCGTCCCGCTGGACCGGACCGAGATCCGCGAGCGGATGAGCGGCAACCTGTGCCGCTGCGGCGCCTACCCCCGCATCGTCGAGGCGATCGAGGACGTGATCGAGTGAACGGCTTCGGATACCTGCGCCCCGGCACCCTCCAGGAGGCCGTCGAGGCCTACGCCGCCCACCCCGGCGCCCGCTACCTGGCCGGCGGCACCAACCTGGTCGACCTGGTCAAACTCGGAGTGGAACGGCCCACCGTCCTCATCGACGTGGGCCGGCTGCCACTGGACACCCTCGAGGAACTGCCCGACGGATCCCTGCGCGCCGGCGCCACCGTCCGCAACAGCGACCTCGCCGCCGACCCGCGGGTGCGCGACCGCTGGCCCGCCCTGTCCCAGGCCCTCCTCGCGGGCGCCTCCGCCCAGCTGCGCAACGCCGCCACCACCGGGGGCAACCTCCTCCAGCGCACCCGCTGCCCCTACTTCCAGGACCTGGACAAGCCCTGCAACAAGCGGGAACCGGGCAGCGGCTGCGGCGCCCGCGACGGCGTCCACCGCGACCACGCCGTCCTCGGGTACTCCGCGCGGTGCATCGCCACCCACCCCTCCGACATGGCCGTCGCCCTCGCCGCCCTCGACGCCCAGGTGGAGCTGTACGGCCCCGAGGGCACCCGGCGGCTGCCGGTGGCCGACTTCCACCGGCTGCCCGGCGAACACCCCGAACGGGACACCTGGATCCGCCCCGGCGAACTGATCACCGCCGTGCTCCTGCCGGGCGCCACCGCCGGTGTGCCCTCCGCCTACCGCAAGGCCCGGGACCGGGCGTCGTACGCCTTCGCCCTCGCCTCCGTCGCCGTCGCGCTGCGCGTCACGGACGGCGTCGTCGACCAGGCGGGCGTCGCCTTCGGAGGGCTCGCCCACCGCCCCTGGCGGGCCCGGCACACCGAACTGGCCCTGGTCGGCGCCCCCGCCACACCGGAGGCCTTCGAAGGAGCCGTCGCCCTCGAACTCGCGCACGCCGAGCCCCTGCGGGACAACGCCTACAAGGTGTCCCTCGCCCGCAACCTGGCCCTGGACGTGCTGAACCGTCTCGCCCCGGCCGGCGCTGCGGCCTGAGCCGACACAGGAGGACCCCCATGACCGGCACGACCGGCACCGCCCTGGGCGCCCCCGCCGAGCGCCGCGAAGGACGCCAGAAGGTCACCGGCACCGCCCGCTACGCCGCCGAGTACACCCTGCCCGGCCGCGCCCACGCCTCGGCGGACGAGGAGAGCCCCTGGTTCCAGGCCCCGCGCGAGGTCGAGTACCACGGCAACTACGACCCCACCTACGACCCGATGCTCCAGGAACCCCAGTACGCCCCCGAGGAGCAGTACGAGGGCTGGTACGAGGAGCAGGCCCCGGAGGACTTCCAGCAGCCCTCCCCGGAGGAGACGGGCAGCTTCCCGATCCCGGTGAGCGCGACCCGCACCCGCGAACTGGGCGAGGGCGGCGGCAGCCCGGAGCCGAACCCGACGGAGGAGGACTACTACCAGGTCTTCCGCAAGTCGATCGACGGCAGCTTCCCCACCCCGCACCAGTTCGGCGAGGCGGTCGAGGCGACGTACCGCATCACGCTCGGCCCGCGCGAGGCCGAGCGCATGGTCAACCGCTTCACCAACCGCTTCAACGCGGAACTGGAAGAGGACCACATCGCGTAACGAGGACCGCATCGCGCAACGCGGAAAAGGGGCCCTCTTCCTCCCGGAGGAAGAGGGCCCCTTTTTCCGTACGGTTCCCGGCTTACTCCCCGAGCAGCGTCCGCACCCGCTCCTGCCCCACGGCCAGCAGCAGGGTGGGCAGGCGGGGGCCGGTGTCGCGGCCGACGAGCAGGTGGTACAGCAGGGCGAAGAACGACCGCTGGGCCGTCTTGATCTCCGGCGGCAGCTCCTTCGGCGTGGCGTCGGCGGAGAACCCGGCCTGCACCTTCGGCACGCCGTACACGAGGTGGGTCAGCCCGTCGAGCGACCAGTGGTCGGCCAGCCCGTCCAGCAGCAGCCGCACGGACTGCCGGGACGCCTCGTCCAGGGACTTCAGCAGCTCGGCGTCCGGCTCCTCGCGCACGATGGTCCGCTGGTCGGCGGGCACGTACGTGTTGATCCACGCCTCGGCCCGGTCGTAGCGCGGGCGCGCCTCGTCCAGCGAGGCCAGCGGCTGCTCCGGGTCCAGCTCGGACAGGATCCGCAGGGCCTGGTCCTCGTGACCGGCGGTGATGTCGGCGACGGAGGCCAGCGTGCGGTACGGCAGCGGGCGGGGCGTCTTCGGCAGCTCACCGGCGGCGGTGCCGACGGCGCGGGTGTAGGCGGCGACGTCGGCCGGCAGCGCGGAGCCGTCGGCGACCTTCGCGGCCAGCTTGTCCCACTCGTCGTAGAGCCGCTGGATCTCCTGGTCGAAGGCGATCTTGAAGGACTGGTTGGGCTTGCGGCGGGCGTACAGCCAGCGCAGCAGCTGCGGCTCCATGATCTTCAGCGCGTCCGACGGGGTGGGCACGCCACCGCGCGAGGACGACATCTTCGCCATGCCGGAGATGCCCACGAACGCGTACATGGGCCCGATGGGCTGCTCGCCGCCGAAGATCGGCACGATCTGCCCGCCGACCTGGAAGCTGGAGCCGGGCGAGGAGTGGTCCACACCGCTGGGCTCGAAGATCACGCCCTCGTACGCCCAGCGCATCGGCCAGTCGACCTTCCACACCAGCTTGCCGCGGTCGAACTCGCTGAGCCGGACGGTCTCGGCGAAGCCGCAGGCGGTGCAGGTGTACGACAGCTCGGTGGTGTCGTCGTCGTAGGAGGTGACCGTCGTCAGGTCCTTGCCGCAGCCGCCGCAGTACGGCTTGTACGGGAAGTACCCGGCGGAGCCGGAGCTGCCGTCGTCCTCGGACGCGGCGCCGGAGCCCTCCTCGGCCTCCAGCTCGGCCTCGTCCACCGCCTTCTGCTGCTGCTTCTTCGGCGCCTTCTTCGTGCGGTACTGGGCGAGGATCGCGTCGATGTCGTGCCGGTGCTTCATGGCGTGCAGGATCTGCTCGCGGTAGGCGCCGGAGGTGTACTGCGCGGTCTGGCTGATCCCGTCGAACTCCACGCCGAGCTGGGCCAGCGCCTCGACCATGGCGGCCTTGAAGTGCTCGGCCCAGTTCGGGTACGAGGAGCCCTTCGGTGCCGGGACCGAGGTCAGCGGCTTGCCGATGTGCTCGGCCCAGGTCTCGTCCACGCCGGGGACGCCGGCCGGGACCTTGCGGTAGCGGTCGTAGTCGTCCCAGGAGATCAGGTGCCGGACCTCACGGCCGCGGCGGCGGACCTCGTCGGCGACCAGGTGCGGGGTCATGACCTCGCGCAGGTTGCCGAGGTGGATCGGACCGGAGGGGGAGAGTCCGGACGCGACGACGACCGGTTTGCCCGGGGCCCGACGCTCCGACTCCTCGATGACCTCATCCGCGAAACGGGAGACCCAGTCGGTGGTCTCGGTGCTCTGAGCCACGATCGGCACGTCCTTCTTTCTGAACGGGGTGAGACTCCATTCTCACAGACCGCCCGTCGACCGGGAAAACGGCTTTACCCCCCATGGGATACTGGGTGGGTCTATCCATCCACGAGGAGAACGGCACCCACACCCATGGCCTCGGTCACGTCCCTCAGCGACAACGTCCAGCAGCACCTCGCGTCCGCCCTCTCGGCCACCCTGCCGGAGGCCGCCGGCGCGGACCCGCTGCTGCGACGAAGCGACCGGGCCGACTTCCAGGCCAACGGCATCCTCGCCCTGGCCAAGAAGGCGAAGGCGAACCCCCGGGAGCTGGCGACCCAGGTCGTCGGCCGGGTGGTGACGGGTGACGTGATCAAGGACGTCGAGGTCTCCGGCCCCGGCTTCCTCAACATCACGCTCGCGGACCAGGCGATCACCCGGAACCTGGCCGCGCGCTACGCGGACGACACGGGCCGCCTCGGCGTGCCCACCGCCGCCGACCCCGGCACGACGGTGATCGACTACGCCCAGCCGAACGTGGCGAAGGAGATGCACGTCGGCCACCTGCGCTCGGCGGTGATCGGCGACTCGGTCGTCCAGCTGCTGGAGTTCACCGGCGAGAACGTGATCCGCCGCCACCACATCGGCGACTGGGGCACCCAGTTCGGCATGCTCATCCAGTACCTGGACGAGCACCCGCACGAGCTGGACCACAAGGCCGGCCAGGTGACGGGCGAGGAGGCGATGTCCAACCTCGACCGCCTCTACAAGGCCGCGCGCAAGAAGTTCGACTCCGACGAGGAGTTCAAGACGCGGGCCCGGCGCCGGGTGGTGGACCTCCAGGCCGGCGACCCGCACACGCTCGCCATGTGGCAGAAGTTCGTGGACGAGTCGAAGATCTACTTCTTCTCCGTCTTCGAGAAGCTGGACATGGAGATCCGGGACGCGGACATCGTCGGCGAGTCCGGTTACAACGACATGCTCGCGGAGACCTGCCGCCTGCTGGAGGAGTCGGGCGTCGCGGTCCGCTCCGAGGGCGCGCTGTGCGTGTTCTTCGACGACATCAAGGGCCCGGAGGGCAAGCCGGTCCCGCTGATCGTGCAGAAGTCGGACGGCGGCTACGGCTACGCGGCGACCGACCTGTCCGCGATCCGCGACCGCGTCTTCAACCTCAAGGCGAACACCCTGCTGTACGTGGTGGACGCCCGGCAGGCCCTGCACTTCCGGATGGTCTTCGAGACCGCGCGCCGGGCCGGCTGGCTGGGCGACGACGTCACCGCGGTCCAGCTCGCCTTCGGCACGGTCCTCGGCAAGGACGGCAAGCCGTTCAAGACCCGTGAGGGCGAGACGGTCCGCCTGGTCGACCTGCTGGACGAGGCGATCGACCGGGCCTCGGCCGTGGTCCGGGAGAAGGCGCAGGACCTCTCCGAGGAGGAGATCGCCGAGCGGGGCGCCCAGGTGGGCATCGGCGCGGTGAAGTACGCGGACCTGTCGACGTCGGCGAACCGGGACTACAAGTTCGACCTGGACCAGATGGTCTCGCTGAACGGCGACACGTCCGTCTACCTCCAGTACGCCTACGCCCGTATCCAGTCCATCCTCCGCAAGGCCGGCGAGATCCGCCCCGCGGCCCACCCCGAGCTGCCCCTGGCGGACGCGGAGCGCGCCCTCGGCCTGCACCTGGACTCCTTCGCGGAGACGGTCCGCGAGGCCGCCGCGGAGTACGCCCCGCACAAGCTGGCGGCGTACCTGTACCAGCTGGCCTCGCTGTTCACGACGTTCTACGACAAGTGCCCGGTGCTGCGCGCCGAGACGCCGGAGCAGGTGGAGAACCGCCTCTTCCTCTCCGACCTCACCGCCCGCACCCTTCACCAGGGCATGACCCTCCTGGGCATCCGCACCCCCGAGAAGCTCTGACGCCTCAGAGGCCGTGGGCCGCGAGGAGTTCCCGGGTCCGGTGGACCAGGGCCTCGCGGACCGAGTCGGGGGCCAGGACCTGTAGGGGCGTGGCCAGGCCGAGGAGGTAGCGGGCCAGGCCGTCCGGGTCCGGGCCGCCTATCTCGACCACCGTCGCCTCCGGGCCGTCGGGGTGGTGGGTGCCGATGGTCGGGGGGATCAGGCGTTGCGCCTCCCGCAGGGGGAGCGGGAGGCGGATCGTCGCCGACAACGGGTACGGGCCGTTCGCCGTGTTGTGGGACACCAGGTGCGCCGGGTCCGGCGGGTCGGTGATCTCGACCTGCCGGCCCGTCGGGTCCAGGCGCTCCACCCGGTCCGCCCGGAACGTCCGCCACCCCCGGGCCACATCCCGCGCCACGAAGTACCAGCGCCTGCCGGTGTGCACCAGCCGGTACGGGTCCACGTCCCGGACCGTGCTCCGGCCCTTCCCGTCGCAGTACGACAACCGCACCCGCTCCCCGCGCCGGCACGCCGCCGCCAGCTCCAGCAGCATCCCCGGCCGCAACCGCCCCTCCTGCGGCCACGGCAGCCGTACGAGCGCCTCGTCCCACTCCCCCAGCCGCCCGGCCACCCCCGCCGGCAGCACCTGCCGCAGCTTCAGCAGCGCCGACAGCGCGGCCTGGTCCCCGCCGAGGATCCCGCCGAACGCCACCTCCCGCAGCCCGACCGCCACGGCCAGCGCCTCCTCGTCGTCCAGGATCAGCGGCGGCACCCGCGAACCCGCCCGCAACCGGTAACCGCCCCACGGCCCGGCCGCGGAATCGACGCTGTACCCCAGCTCCCGCAGCTTCGCGACGTCCCGCCGCACCGTGCGGTCCGTTATCCCCATCCGCTCGGCCAGCTCGCCGCACGTCCACGAGGGCCGGGCGGCGAGCAGCGACAGCAGACGCAGCAGACGGGCGGAGGCGCTCAGCACGGCCGGAAGTTTTTCATACCGCCGCCCACGACCAGGACCGAAGCTGTCCGGATCACGTCCTACCGTCTTCCCCATGAGCACGGAAACCCCCTCCGCACCCGCCTTCCGCTACGTCGCCGTCACCTTCGACTGCGCCGACCCCGCCGAACTCGCCCGCTTCTACGGCGACATGTTCGGCCTCGCCGTCACCTACTCCACCGACGACTTCGTCTTCCTCGGCGGTACCGACGGCACGGCCGGCCTCGGCTTCACCCGCGTCCCCGACTACCGCCGCCCCACCTGGCCCGATCCCGCCCAGGGGAAGCAGGCCCACATCGAGGTGGGCGTCGACGACCTCGACACCGCCGAGGCGCACCTCCTCGCCCGGGGCGCCGTCAAGCCGGACGACCAGCCCCAGCCGGAACGGTGGCGGGTCCTGCTCGACCCCGCCGGACACCCGTTCTGCATCACGACCATGGTCTGACGCCGGGTCCGCTCACGGCACGGCGAACTCGCACCACACGATCTTCCCCGGCGTACGCTCCCCCACCCCCCACTTGTCACTGAGCGCCGCCACCAGCAGCAGGCCCCTGCCTCCCTCGCGCCCCGGCCCGCCCGGCTCGTCCGGTCCGTGTGGGACGCGTTCACCTCTTCTCCCAAGTGACCGTTGGGCCGCGGCCCGGAAGGGCAGCGGCCCAGCCCGGTACCGGGCCCCCCAGGCGAGCCGACCATGCCCCGTCGGTGAGGGTCGCACCCGCGTCTCGCCAGCACGCCGGGCCGGTTCGGCGGCCTGCGGGTGGTCCCGGCCACCCGTCCCCCCCTCCTTCTGCAACACTCGTTCCAAAACTACCCACCCTCCATTCCGGCGCCCCACCGCTCACCGGGCCGCAAGCCGCTGAGCCCACCCGGCGTGCAGGCGAGGCGTGAGGGCGCATCCCCGACCCACGATGCGGACGCAGCCCACGGCAGGGGACAACGGACCTGAGCCGGCCACTTTCCCCTGGCCGCCCGCTCGCTTCTCACCCGTGCTGGAGCGAGGTGTGTCAAGGGTGGGCCGCAGGCCCATCGGCGCAGCCGACGCGGAACGCGCCCTTGACTCACCTCGCGGAAGCACGACACTCGCCGAGAAGCGGGCGGCCCCACGGCAACGTCACAACCCCGGTCCATCTCAACGCCGTTGTCAGTGCCTGCCCCTACAGTCGGCGGCATGGCGACTCTTCCCAACCCGCTGCCCAAACTGGCCACCGACCCCAGCGGTCGTTCCCTGGGGCTTCAACTGCCGCCCGGCAGGCTGGTCGACGCGACGGATGACGGGCCCTGGCACCAACCCCTCCTGTGGCACGCGGAGAAGCCCTCGTCCCCCGGTACCTGGAAGGCCCTGGGCGCGCCGGCGGCCCGTACGGGACTGTTGCCGGTTCTCGTGGACCTGGCCGGCTGCCGGGTCGGCGTCGACGACTGGGGGCTGCTGCCGGGCGACGCCTCGTACCCGGGGGATCACCTGGCCGAGGACGTGCTCGCGGAGTACTGGGAGGAGGAGACCGAGGGACAGGACGACGGTGAGACCGAGCCGTTCGGCACCGCGTGGCCGGGGCTCGCCTCCTCCGGCCTGCCGAACGCCGATCCCGACACCCGCGCCGCCACGGTCGCCGACGACCTGCACCGGGATCCGGCGCGGTGGGCGGAGTGGATAGAGGAACCGCACCTCGCCCTCGTCCCGGCGCGCCGGTCCGCCGACATACCCGCGGCCATCGGCTGGACCGGTGCCCTGAACTACGACCACGACGTGGCCCGCGTCTGCGCCGTCCTGCGGTCCTGGGAGGACCGTTTCGGCATCCGGGTCGTCGCGCTCGGGCTGGACGCCCTCGTGGTGTCCGTCGCCGCCCCGCCCGCCACGCTCGCCGACGCCGAGCTCCTCGCCGCCGAGCACTACGCCCTGTGCCCGCACGCCGTCGTACAGAGTGGTCCGGGCAGCGTGCGGGCCTACGCCGAGACGCTGCTCGGCGCCACCAGCTGGGCCTTCTGGTGGGACTGAGGTCACTGGAACTCCGACGCCGGCTTCCACCTCTGACCGCCCAGCGGGAACGCGTACGCCGGCCGGCTGTTGTTGCCGCTGGTGCGGAACGGGTGGCCGGCGTCATTGATCACCAGCGTGCCGTGGCGGCCGCCGCTGGACCACGTCAGCTCCAGGTACCAGCTGACGTCGTACGCCGACGCGTCCGCCTCGACGTAGAAGACCTCCGGGTCCGACTGGCTCACCTTGAACGGGAAGTCGGCGCCCCCGGCCTGCGGTACGGGTGCCGGGCGCATCGCGTCCAGGGCGACCGAGAAGGTGTGCGTCGGCACGCCACCGCCGCAGCCGACCCCCGGGTAGCCCATGGCGTAGTCGTTCCAGGCGAGCGGCGAACGCTTGCCCGCCATGTGGACCGACAGCCGCTCCAGGACGACCGTCTGGTCACCGGTGCCCTGCACGGTGAACGTGATGAACTGCTCCCCCGCCGACACCGCCTTGTTGACGGCCACCCACGCGGGCGCCTGCTGCTCGGTCGGCGGCGGCCCCACGGCGGCCGGCGGCCGGTCGATCAGGTAATGCTGCGAGCAGGGATCCACCCAGCTGTAGGGGTTGGTGTTCACCGTCAACGGCACCGCTCCCGACGCTTCCTGGCGTGCGCTAGCCGACGGCTTCCCCGTGTGCTTCCCGTCGGTGGTGTCGGTGGCCAGGCCCGGAGCCTCGCTGGAGGCGGAGGCGGAGGCGGAGGGGGAGGCCGAGCGAGTGGCCGAACCGTGCGGGGTCGGGCTCCCGGACCTCGGCGGCCGGGGGGTGGCGCTGTCCTGGACGAAGGCGGATCCGGCGGTGGTTGCCGGGGCCTTCGCCTCCTCCCGCCGCTCGCCCTCCGCCGAGGGGCGGTTCAGGGCGAACACCGTGCCGCCGACGACCAGCGCGGTGACCGTGGCGGCCGCCAGGAGCGCGGTGCGGCGGCCCGCGATCAGGGTCCGGCTCCGTCGCCACCGGGTCGTCGATGGAGGTTCGGGCACGGATGCGGGCACGGGCACGGGTGCCGCCTCCGGCTCCGGCTCCGGTTCCCGCCCGGCCGCCGCCTCCGGCTCCGGGACCGCCTGAGCCCCCTCCTCCGTCTCCAGGGGCGTCTGAGCCCCCTCCTCCCGCTCCGGAGCCGGCTCCGGAACCACGACCGCGGGCTCCGCGTTCTTCCGGCCCCGGCCCGCGTCCGCCAGGACCCACCGGCGGTGCAGTTCCACCAGTTCCTGGGGCGTGGCCTTGCAGAGCCGTGCGAGCCGCTCCACGGGGGCGTAGTCCGTCGGCACCGCGTCCCCGTTGCAGTAGCGGTGGAGCGTCGACGTACTCATGTGGAGCCGCTTGGCGAGCGTGCCGTAGCTGTGCCCGGAGCGGTTCTTCAACTCCCGCAGCAGCTCGGCGAAACCGCTTTCGGGGATACCCTCCGACACCGTTCCTCCAGTCCCCCTCGTTCCACCCCGGCGTTCCAGGGAGGTGTTGTTTCCGCAGGTCAAAGCCGGTTTCGGCGTTCCAGCATCCCGGATTGGCGGCCAACGCTGGCCGTCGGGACGAGTCCGCCCACAGGCTGTTGGTCATCCAAGCACGACAACCGGCCCAGCCCGAAAGAGGACTTGCCATGCGTATGCGCCACATTCGTCTGATCGCCGCTACCGGAACCGCCGTGGCCGCCCTCGCCCTGACCGCGTGCGGCAACGGCACGGGCACCGAGGACGAGGGCGCCGCCGGCCCCAACGCGACGGTGGCGGCAGCGGCGACGAACGTTTCGAAATCGCCCGAGCGCGCCGCCCAGGCGGAGGACACCACCGCCACCGCCACCGGCACCGGCACCACCAGCGGCACCACCGGCGCCTCCCCGGTGGCCCGTACCCACGCGCCCGGCTCCAAGCCAGCCGCCTCCGCCGGCCGCAAGGGGCAGAGCACCGGACGTTCCGTGGTGCTGTGCAACGGCACGAACACCTCCGTCACCGCCCAGCCGCTCACCCGGCCCCTGAACCACATGCTGCTGACGGTGAAGAACACCGGCGGCAAGACCTGCGACCTGCCGTACTACCCGGTCCTGCGCTTCGACGAGATGCAGTGGGTGCCGCAGGCCGACGAGAGCACCCAGCCGCAGGCCGTGGTCACGCTGGCGCCCGGCGAGTCGGCGTACGCGGGTGTGCTGCTGTCGGCCGCCGACGGCAGCGGCAGCGGCGGGATGACGGCGCACAAGCTGACGGTGGGCTTCCAGGGGACGACCCCGAACAGCAACGGCGGCCCGTCCGCCACGCCGGCCCTGCCCGCCAAGGGCGTCTACTACGACAGCACGCTCAAGGTGACGTACTGGCAGCAGGACCTGGGCGCCATCTCCAACTGGTGAACGGCAACGCCTTCATCCGCATATCACCTCTAAGGGCGGTTTGCCGCATTAGGGGACAGAGCCGGGGAAAGCCTCCCGGCGCATGCCCCCGAGGAGTCCTCGGCCGATGTCGTCGCACGGCGGCACGGCCCCGGCCTCCGCAACCCGCCGGATGAAAGGCGACCCCTTCATGGCTTTCGCGTTCCGCAAGTCCCTCGGCGTCCTCGCTCTCGCGCTGGCGGCGGCCGCCCTCCCGTCGGCCGCCGCCACGGCCGCCGCGCCGGGCTCCACCGCCTCCCGGATCGGCAACTACTGCCTGTCCAACACGTGGGAGACGCCCGAGGTTCGCACCCGGGTGTGCGCCAACGAACCCGGGCAGCGGTGGAGGATCGACGGCTATCACGTCGTGCTGGCCGCCGACCCCCACTACTGCCTGTCCAACACCTGGGGCACGCCCGAGGTCCGCACCCGGCTCTGCGCCAACGAACCCGGACAGGCGTGGAAGCTCACCGGCGACCACTTCGTGCTGGCCGCCGACCCCCACTACTGTCTCTCCAACACCTGGGGGACGCCCGAGGTCCGCACCCGGCTCTGCGCCACTGAACCCGGACAGCGGTGGGCCGTGCTGGGTGACCACATCACCCTGACCGACGCCTGAGACCGCCGGAAAGCCCCCGTGGGTTCACCGGCCCGCCGGCTCGGCGAACCCACGGGGTCACAGGACTAGCGGAGCTTCCGGGCCACCTCGGTGGCCCAGTAGGTGAGGATGTTCCGCGCACCGGCCCGCTTGATGCCGGTCAGCGTCTCGAGGATGGCCTGGTCCCGGTCCACCAGGCCCTTCTCGGCGGCGGCCTCGATCATCGCGTACTCGCCGGAGATCTGGTACGCGGCCACCGGCACGTCCACGGCGTCCGCGACCCGGGCGAGGATGTCGAGGTAGGGGCCGGCCGGCTTGACCATCACCATGTCGGCGCCCTCGGCGAGGTCCAGCTCCAGCTCGCGCAGCGACTCCCGCCAGTTGGCCGGGTCCTGCTGGTAGGTCTTGCGGTCGCCCCGCAGCGACGAGGCGACGGCCTCGCGGAAGGGCCCGTAGAACGCCGAGGAGTACTTGGCGGTGTAGGCGAGGATCGCCACGTCCTCGCGGCCGATCTGGTCGAGCGCGTCGCGGATGACGCCGATCTGGCCGTCCATCATCCCGCTGGGGCCCACGACATGGGCGCCGGCGTCGGCCTGGACCTGCGCCATCTCGGCGTACCGCTCCAGGGTGGCGTCGTTGTCGACCCGGCCCTCGGCGTCCAGCACCCCGCAGTGGCCGTGGTCGGTGAACTCGTCCAGGCACAGGTCGGACATCACGAGCAGGTCGTCGCCGACCTCGGCGCGCACGTCCCTGAGGGCGACCTGGAGGATCCCGTCCGGGTCGGTGCCGACCGTGCCCCGGGCGTCCTTCTTCGACTCCTCCGGCACGCCGAACAGCATGATCCCGGAGATCCCGGCCTCCACCGCCTCCAGCGCGGCCTTCTTCAGGCTGTCCCGGGTGTGCTGCACGACCCCGGGCATGGTGCCGATCGGCACCGGCTCGCTCACGCCCTCCCGGACGAACGCCGGGAGGATGAGGTCGGCGGGGTGCAGCCGTGTCTCGGCGACCATCCGCCGCATGACGGGCGAGGTCCGCAGCCGCCGGGGACGCGTACCGGGAAAGGATCCGTACTTCGTCATGCCTCCTACGCTACGCCCGCCCGAACCGTGCGTTTGCCGACGCGGAGTCGGGCCGGTGAGGCCGTCCACGGCCCCTCGGGCGGCCCGTCCGCTCAGCGTTCGCCGATCTCGGCGAGGATCCGGGCGGCCACCTCGCCCCGGTCGTTGCCGGGCGGAGTCCGGGCACGGAACTCCCGCAGCCGGCGGACCGCTCCGAGCGGGACCCCGGCCGCTCCGCCGTCCGTCACACAGCTCTCCACCGCCCGCAGACCCCAGTACTGGTTGAAGGCCAGCGGATCGGCGATCGCGGCGTCCACCAGGGGGCCCAGGGCCTCCTGCTCGGGCAGGGCGAACAGACGCGCGTAGGCCGCCAGGCGCAGTCCGGCGTCCTGGGAGGCGAGCAGCCCCTCGACGTCGAAGTCGGGCACGCGCTGGACCGCGCGCACCAGACGGGCGAAGATCCGGTCCATCCGTTGGGTCCGGGCCGCGCTGCCCGCCTGCTGGAGGCGTACGTTCACATACTCGGCGGCCAGTCCGCCGACCGCGTCCCAGGCCGCTGCGTCGTCGGCGGGTCCGTCACCGGCCAGCGCGGCGTTGGCCGTCCGCCGGACGTCGTCGATCCGGCGCTCGATGTCCCGGAACTCGATCCGGGCGAAGCCCGGCACCTCGATGCTGCGGAACAGCTCCCCGAGCCACGGCACCGCGGCGATCGCGAGCAGCATCACCACGATGCCGTCGATCCGCAGGCCCGGCGCCAGTACGTGCAGTACGGCGGCCCCCACCCCGGCACACGTCACCAGCAGCGCCACGGCCCGCCGGCGTAACCAGGGGCCGGTGTCCCCAAAGCCGCGCTCTCCCTCTCCCATGGCGGCCAGCATCGCAGAACCGCACAGGGAGGAAAGAGCGTTACGGCGAACACGGCGGAGCGCACCGAAGAGGCACGCTCCGCCCTGTCTCAGGTCGTCGACCGGCGCCGCCGGGCGCCCGGGCGGCGTTCGCTCGGCCGCGTCACCGGGTCCCCGGCCTCCAGCGCGGCGGCGCGCCGCTTCATGCCGAAGTCGGCCAGGGCCTCCGCGAGCTTGTGCACGGACGGCTCGGGGGCCATGACGTCGACGCGCAGGCCGTGTTCCTCGGCGGTCTTGGCAGTGGCCGGGCCGATGCAGGCGATCACCGTCACGTTGTGCGGCTTGCCCGCGATGCCGACCAGGTTGCGGACCGTGGAGGAGGAGGTGAACAGGACCGCGTCGAAGCCGCCGCCCTTGATCGCCTCACGGGTCTCCGCCGGCGGCGGCGAGGCGCGCACGGTGCGGTAGGCCGTGACGTCGTCCACCTCCCAGCCCAGGTCGATCAGCCCGGCCACCAGGGTCTCGGTGGCGATGTCGGCGCGCGGCAGGAAGACGCGGTCGATCGGGTCGAACACCGGGTCGTAGGGGGGCCAGTCCTCCAGGAGGCCGGCCGCCGACTGCTCGCCGCTCGGCACCAGGTCCGGCTTCACGCCGAAGGCGACCAGCGCCTTGGCGGTCTGCTCGCCCACCGCGGCCACCTTGATGCCCGCGAAGGCACGGGCGTCGAGGCCGTACTCCTCGAACTTCTCCCGGACCGCCTTGACCGCGTTGACCGACGTGAACGCGATCCACTCGTAGCGGCCGGTGACCAGGCCCTTGACCGCCCGCTCCATCTGCTGCGGGGTGCGCGGCGGCTCCACCGCGATGGTCGGGACCTCGTGCGGCACCGCGCCGTAGGACCTGAGCTGGTCGGAGAGCGAGGCCGCCTGCTCCTTCGTCCGCGGCACGAGCACCTTCCAGCCGAACAGCGGCTTGGACTCGAACCACGACAGCTGCTCGCGCCGGGCCGCGGCGGAACGCTCGCCGACCACGGCTATCACCGGCCGGCCGCCGTCCGGCGACGGCAGCACCTTGGCCTGCTTCAGCGTCTGCGCGATCGTGCCGAGCGTCGCCGTCCAGGTGCGCTGGCGGGTCGTCGTACCGGCGATCGTCACCGACAGCGGGGTGTCCGGCTTGCGGCCCGCCGAGACCAGCTCGGCCGCCGCGCCGGCCACGGAGTCCAGCGTCGTGGAGACGACCACCGTGCCGTCCGAGGCGCCGACC
>NZ_JACBWZ010000510.1 GCF_013870595.1 Streptomyces sp. WELS2
GACGCTCCCGCCCCCGAAGGGCCCCAGGGCCCAACCGCGGACCCATTCGCCGCGCCGCCGCCATCCCGAGCACCACCACGCCCACCACCTGCTGATCGCCTGCCTCGCCGAACGGCCCGGGTGCGGCCGCGCCGAGGCCCACGAGGCGTACGACGCCGCCGAGCTGGCCGCCGCCGAGGCCCCCGCCGACTCCCCGCTGGCCGTGCTGCCGGTGGTCGCCTACGCCGAGCGGTACCGGGTCCTGGCCGCCACCGGCCTGGGCCCCGCCGACCCGGCCGCCTCCCGGCACTGGTCCGGCCCCCGGGCCCGGCGCGTGCTGGCCGCCTCCTTCGACTGGTGGCTGGAGTGGGAGCACGACGAACACCCGCGCCGGCTGATCGACCTCAACCACTTGGCGTTCGCCCTGTCCTGCGCCGGCCGCCCGGCCGAGGCGGCGGCCCTGTTCCAGCGCATCGGCGACCACGCCACCCCGGAGCCCTGGGCCTACGCCCACCGCGACCCGCAGGCGGCCTTCCACGCGGCCCGCGCCCGCGCGCTCGGGCCCGGATGACGGCGCCCGGAACGGCGGAACCGGCCCGTCCGGCCGAAGGGAAGCCCTCGGCCGGACGGGCCGGTTCGCAGGAGTGCGCCGGTCGCCGCGGCCCTAGACGACCAGGGACAGCAGCAGCACCAGGCCGCCCGCGACCACCGAGATGATCGTCTCCATCAGCGACCAGGTCTTGACGGTCTGCCCGACCTTCAGTCCGAAGTACTCCTTCACCAGCCAGAAACCGGCGTCGTTGACATGGCTGAAGAAGAGCGAACCCGCGCCGATGGCGAGGACCAGCAGGGCCGTGTGGGTGGTCGACATGTCGGCCGCGAGCGGCGCCACCAGGCCGGCCGCCGAGACCGTCGCCACCGTCGCCGAGCCGGTCGCCAGCCGGATCGCCACCGCGATCAGCCAGGCCAGCAGCAGCGCCGGGATCGACCAGTCCTTGGAGATGTCCAGGATCATCTGGCCCACACCGGAGTCGATCAGCGTCTGCTTGAAACCGCCGCCCGCGCCCACGATCAGCAGGATGCCGGCGATGGGCATGAGGCCCTTCTCCACGGTCTGCTGGAGCCGCTCCCGGGTGAACCCGGCGGGCCGGCCCAGCGTGAAGAAGCCGACGATCACGGCGGCGAGCAGGGCGATCAGCGGGGAGCCGATCACGTCGAAGACGCGCTGGGTGTGGTCCGCGGGGTCGTCGACGACGATGTCCACCAGCGCCTTGGCCAGCATCAGCACCACCGGCAGCAGCACGGTGGCGAGCGTCGGGCCGAAGCCCGGCCGGCGCTCGAGCTGCTCCGAGGCGCGCTGCGGCAGCATCCGGTCCGGGGCGGGCACGTCCACCCAGCGGGCCGCGACCTTGGAGAACAGCGGCCCGGCGATGATCACGGTCGGGACGGCGACCACGATGCCGAGGGCCAGGGTCACGCCCAGGTTGGCCTTGACCGCGTCGATGGCGACCAGCGGGCCGGGGTGCGGCGGGATCAGACCGTGCATCACGGACAGACCGGCCAGCGCCGGGATGCCGATGCGCATCAGGGAGTAGTTGCCGCGCTTGGCGACCATCAGCACGACCGGGATCAGCAGCACGATGCCGACCTCGAAGAACAGCGGCAGGCCGACCACGGAGGCGATCAGCACCATCGCCCACGGCATCGCCCGCCCGCCGGCCTTGGCCAGGATCGTGTCGACGATCTGGTCCGCGCCGCCGGAGTCGGCGAGCAGCTTGCCCAGGATCGCCCCGAGCGCGATCAGGACGCCCACGCCGGCCACCGTGGAGCCGAGCCCGCCGGTGAAGCTGGTGATGGCCTTGTCGAGCGGTGCCCCGGCGGCCGCCCCGAGCGCCAGCGACCCGATGGTCAGCGCCAGGAAGGCATGGAGCTTGAACTTGGTGATGAGCAGGACGATGACGGCGATGCCCACCAGGACGGCGATGCCCAGCTGGGCGTGTCCGGCGGAGGTGATCGGCGGAGGGGCGTCCGCTGCCAGCATCTCGACGCTGAGTCTGGTCACGGGGGTTCCTTGCGGTTACGGGGGATTTCTGGGGCGCTAGTGAGAGCTGCCCGCGGTGTCGGGAAGCGCGGCGAGGGCCCGCACGGCGCGCTCGGTGATCTCCTCGGGGCCGCCGCTGACGTCCACGGCGACTCCCGCCTCGTCCGGCTGGAGCGGCTGGAGGGTGGCGAACTGCGAGTCCAGCAGGGCGGTGGGCATGAAGTGGCCCTGCCGCCGGGACATCCGCCCCTCGATCAGCTCGCGGTCGCCCGTCAGGTGCAGGAACACGATCCCGGGCGCCACGGCCCGCAGCCGGTCGCGGTAGACCCGCTTCAGCGCGGAGCTGCTGACCACCCCGCCCAGCCCGGCCCTGCCGTGCGCCCAGTGCCCGATGGCGTCCAGCCACGGCCACCGGTCGGCGTCGTCGAGCGGGATCCCGGCCGACATCTTGTCGATGTTGGTCTGCGGGTGGAAGTCGTCGCCCTCGGCGTACGGGACGCCCAGCCGCGCGGCGAGCAAGGGACCGATGGTGGTCTTGCCCGTCCCCGCGACGCCCATCACGACGACGACCTGGGGGGTTCGCATTACTGCCTCGCTGTCTTCCTCGACATCCGACGCCACTGCGGCGTCGCCACACTGAAACCCATTAGGTACGACGAATTCAAGAGAGTGTGACGTATAAGTCTGACTTTTTACGTCCGTGATCCAGGCCGTACGCTGAGTGCATGAGCACAAGGGGCCGGGGGCTGCACGGCCATGTACTGGACACCCTCGGCCCCGCCATCACGTCCGGCGAGTACCCGCCGGGCAGCGTCCTGCGGACCGACGAGCTGGCACAGCGCTTCGAGGTGTCCCGCTCGGTGATGCGCGAGGCGGTCCGCGTGCTGGAGTCCATGCACCTGGTCGAGTCCCGCCGCCGGGTGGGCGTCACGGTGCGCCCCAAGGCCGAGTGGAACGTCTACGACCCGCAGGTCATCCGCTGGCGGCTGGCCGGCGCCGACCGTCCGCACCAGCTGCGCTCGCTCACCGTGCTGCGCTCCGCCGTCGAACCCGTCGCGGCGGGCCTGGCCGCCCGGCACGCCACGGCCGAGCAGTGCGCCGAACTCACCGAGTGCGCGCTCGGCATGGTGGCCAACTCACGCGGCCACCGGCTCCAGGAGTACCTCTTCCACGACGTGGCCTTCCACCGGGTCGTCCTCACCGCCTCCGGCAACGAGATGTTCGCCCGCCTCGGCGATGTCGTCGCGGAGGTGCTCTCCGGCCGCACCCGGCACGAGGTCATGTTCGAGGACCCCGACCCGGCGGCCGTCACCCTGCACGTGCGGCTCGCCGAGGCGGTCCGGGCCCGGGACGCGGCCCGCGCCGAGGAACTGACCCGGGAGATCACCGCGGGCGCCCTCCAGGAACTGGACATCCTGGCCCCCTGAGCACCCCGGCACGGCCGGTCGCACCGCCCCGATGACGAGGGTGCCCCGGTCCGCTTCCGCCGCGGATCCTCAGTCCTCCGGAAACTCCCCGTCCACGTACACCCACGCGCCCGCCACCCGCTCGAACCGGCTCCGCTCGCGCAGCGCGCCGCCCCGGTAGGAGGCGCGGAACTCCACCGTGCCCGTGGTGTGGAACGCCGACCCGTCGGCCGTGTCCAGGATCTCCAGCCCCGTCCACCTCGTCCCCGGATCGAGGTCCAGCCGCTGCGGCCGGGTCCGCGGATGCCAGGTGCGCAGCAGATACGCCGTGTCCCCCTTGACGAACGCGCTGTACCGGGAGCGCATCAGCAGCTCCGCGGTCGGCGCGGCGGCCCGCCCCGTGTGGAAGCGGCCGCAGCAGGCGTCGTAGGACCGGGGGAGCCCGCAGGGGCAGGTGCGCGAGGTCATGGCGCCATTGTGCCCGGGACAGCGGAGGCGCCCGGCAGGGGCCGGGTGCACAGTGGAAGAGCCGGACCGCACACCGGCGCACAGGGAGGTGAGGTCGAGGATGACCGGACCCGTGAGCAGCCGGCCTCCCGCCGTCAAGGAGTGGCGGCTGAACGTGTACCTGTCCGAGCACGATCCGGACACCACGGCCCGGATCGTCCTGGACACCGGGGACAACGTCCTGGAGAGCCGCGCCGGGGCCCGCCGCAGCCCCAGTGACCGGGCGATACCCGAGATAGGCGACGAACTCGCCGCCGGGCGCGCCCTGATCGCCATGGGCCGCATGCTCCTGCGCGCCGCCGACGGCGACATGAAAGCCACCGGGGCGGCCGACACGGACGGCCCGGCCCCGCTCTGGCTGCCCCGCGAGTGAAGGAAGGAGTGCCGCCGTGCGTTTCGCGAACCGTCCGGAAGCCGGACGGCGGCTGGGGGAGCGCCTGGAGTACCTCAGGGGACAGGACGTGGTGGTGCTCGGACTGCCCCGGGGCGGCGTACCGGTCGCCGCGGCCGTCGCCGAGGCGCTGGACGCACCCCTGGACGTCCTGCTGGTACGCAAACTCGGCGTGCCCTACCAGCCCGAGCTGGGCATGGGGGCGATCGGCGAGGACGGCGTCCGCGTGATCAACCAGGAGGTGCTGCGCGCCACCGGCGTCGGGCCGGACGATCTCGCG